>CADAXH010000140.1 GCA_902791785.1 uncultured Ruminococcus sp.
GCTGACAATGGATTCTGTCAGGAGAAACATAGGAATAGTTCAGCAGGATGTATTTCTGTTTTCCGGGTCAATCCGTGAGAACATAAGATACGGATGTCTCACCGCCACAGATGAAGAAATAGTCGAAGCAGCAAACAAGGCAAACCTCGACGAATTTGTATCCACTCTTCCCGACGGTTATGACACCGAGATAGGCGAGCGCGGAATCAAACTTTCAGGCGGTCAGAAACAGAGACTGTCAATTGCCAGGGTTTTCCTGAAGAACCCTGCCATCCTCATTTTGGACGAGGCTACCAGCGCACTAGACAACTCTACAGAAGTCCTTATTCAGCAGTCGCTCGACAGCCTGTGCGTAGGCAGAACAACACTTGTCGTTGCGCACAGACTTTCAACCATCAGAAATGCCGACCGCATTGCAGTTGTGACTGAAGGAAAGATAAGCGAGTACGGAACACACTCGGAACTGATTGCAAAGGACGGAATCTACAAGAAGCTGTACGATCTGCAGTTCAGGGAATATTGATTATATAGAAAAAGGTCTGTTTTTCCGGTTTCTTTCCTGATTAACAGACCATTTTTTCTATTGTCTTGCTTGTATGTATAAGTCTATATCGTTGACAATATATTTATCTCCTGTTGTATGCAAAGCTTCGTAGTAACTCAAAATGTAATCGATGACATTGTATTTTTTAAAAAGCTCAATCGTTTGCTTACCATTAAGTCGTTTTGCATTTTTGTATATTTCCAGGCAATAGATTAAAAATTGTGTTTCTTTACTCACAATCATGCCTCTTCCGGGAAAATAATCTTCCCTGTTGTTTTTTCTTGTTGCAAAAGATCATATAAGGCTTTGGGGCTCAGATGCCACAGTTTTGTTTTTTCCTCTTCAAGCATCTGATACAATTGAGACCCATACAACGATTCCACAGCTTCTTTTTCAGATATTTTTTCGGCACATACAATTTCATCCACAACCTGATAAATTAATAATGGCAATATGGCTTGAAACTTTTTTTCATCCATGTTGTTTTTCCTTTCCAACAAAAGTTCCTTTAACTCTCATTATCATTATATCCAACATATCGCAATATTTCTAGTGTTAGTTGGTTAATGATGAATCCAAGAATTCTTTACTACTATTATCTGAGTGTCCTTGTATTACATATTTTCCATGTTGTATAATTGAAAATAAACATAGTACATTCACATACACAAAATCGGAAAGGACAGAACATGGACAAAAAGGTTACTGTTGTAAAAGGAACATATGAGTTCAACTGCAAAACACGTTTCGTCTGCCATGACAATCCCGAGAGGAGATCATGGTATACCCTGACGTCGTCCTTCTGCATTCAGAAGGCAAATGCCATTCTGGCCGTGTGCCCTTCCGAGTACTGCGCCGTATATGTTAATGGTGAATTTGCATTCAGGATCTGCGAGAGGTCATACATATTCGATCCCTGTTTCAAAGTGCTGGACATAAGCGGATTTGTAACCCCGGGAAACAATACCCTGACAATTCTCTATTGCAGCACGGGAGACAAAAACAGGGACGGAGCCGCATTCGAAATAAGATCTGAAGGCAGGCTCATTCTCGTCTCTGACGAAAATGTGCTTTCCGGACGTTACCTGCCCCTTTCCCAGGGCACTCCGTATCTTGTCGAAGGCGGGGCGAAAGAAGAAACATATGACTCGCGGAATGAACTGGACATAGACGACTACGCTGATGAAAACGTATATATTTTCGGCGATTCCATGCTGAGACACCCGTTTTATTCAATTCACAAGTCGGATCTGAAACTTACCGACAACTCCAGGTCTTATCCAGAATACATGCTTAACACTGCAACTTTAAAAATCGGAAACTGTTTCCACAAGGTACTGAAACCTTCAGATCCGGATTCTTCATTCGGATACTATTATGCAGCAGTGCCCGAAAAGGTAAGAATAGATTTCTTTTCGGGAGTTGCAGAAGCATACTGCGGCGGAAAAAGGATCGAATCAGGCGGATATGCTGATTCAACCGGCTCTCTCCTCTGCATAAAAGGAAACAGGCCCGACATCTGCATTTCGGGAACAAAAAAGGATTTAGTCTGGCGTTTTTCAGATTGCCCGCAGGTTTCTCCAAAGAGACCGTTCTTTCCATGGAACGATCTTAAAACAAAAAAGGAACCTGACGGGAAAGCCGTCGAAATATCCATGGGCAGACTGCCTGAGAACGGCAGCAAGACCGTCGAAGAGCTTGAGCCGTCATATCTCTCGTCCCTGAGAACCTCCCTGTTTGTTTCGGATGAAAACGAAACGGACTTCGTCACATTCTGCAAGACGAAAAAGACAATCAACGGGAAGATCTGCGAATATCTCCCGATTACTTCACTTGCCCACGAAGAAACACAGGTTTACCTTCTCGACTGGAACAATGAACAGATAGGCAGCGCCTGCCTTGACATCACTGCCCCGTCAGGATATGAGATAAGACTGGATTTCTTTGAGTCAATTAAAAAAGAGGGCGCTTCGTTCATGAACGAAAGAATGACCCTGAAATATATTTCAAAAGGCGGAAGACAGAAATATTACAGCCATGTGAGAAGAGGGTTCAGGTATGCCCTAATCACTCTTCACGCATGCACCGACACAGTCACAATACATTCGGTTTCCTCATTGAATATGTCTTACCCGATAGACAGAGAGAGCGGTTTCAGCTGCTCCGACGAGAGACTTAATGAAATCTACAGGCTGTGCGAACGCACTGCTGAATGCTGCACTCTTGACACATATGTCGACTGCCCTGCATATGAGCAGAACCCGTGGACGGGAGACGCATATATAACGTCAAGGATAAACCTCAACTGCTTCGGCGAATATGAGATGAACAGGAGTTATCACCGTCTCATCGCCGAGTCAATTGAAGACGGTCTTGAAAAGATTTACAGGACGAACAATCCCCGCTATGTTTCAAGGCTGAACCTGCCTTGCGCATGTTTTCCCACATATCCCGAAGGGACGATTCCCGTCTGGAGTCTTATGTGGATGATGTCAGTTTACGACCACTACATGTACTCGGGCGACTCAGACTTTCTGAATTCATTACTGCCTTCAATCGAGGAATCCCTGAGGCGGTGCGAAGTTCAGCTGACAGATAGAAATCTTTTGTCAATAGACGGATCCTGGAGCCTCATAGAGTGGAGCAACAATGATATCCTTCCGTGCGGCGAAGTCACTGCAAACAGCATGATGCTCTCATACGTATTCTCACTTTACTCTGATGTTGAAAAAGAGCTTGGCAGAACTGACTGCAGCAAACATTACACCGAGCTGTCCGAAAAGATAAAGGAAGCCTTAAACAGACATTGCTGGGACGACGAGGCCAAAGCATACACCGACATGGCAAGGGACGAATACGGATACAGGATATATTCTGAATATTTCAGAAAAATCGGGAGAGATCCGGAGGCATTTGAGGATTATCTGAAATATAAAAAAATAAGTGTTCAGACGAACACCTATGCTGTCATATTCAATATAGCCGAAGGAGAGCGGAAACAGCTTTCGTCAAGGTTTGCC
>CADAXH010000141.1 GCA_902791785.1 uncultured Ruminococcus sp.
ATTCAACCATGTTTCCAGATCACATACAGATACTCGTTTTATTGATTCACATCCATAAACAGCGCCTTCGCCAAATTCTTTAATGCTTGATGGCAAATTAATGTTGTGCAGGTTTCTGCAATCTGTAAATGCAAACTGGCCAATAGTTTCTACTCCTTCCGGAATAGTAACACTCGTCATGCTGTCAAAACCGACAAAAGAATTGTCTCCGATGATTTTTACACTTCCGTCATCCGGAATTATACTTGTATTGCATCCTGCAATTAATGTTTTGGTCTCGTTTTCTATGATGCAGTTTCCAGAACTGTAATATACAGGGTTGTCCGGATCAACTGTCAATTCTTCAAGTATTCCGCAATATGAAACAAAACCATCTCCTATATTAACTACACTTGAAGAGATATTGACTGATGCCAACCTTTTGCAGTTAAAGAAAGCACCATGCCCTATATTGGTAACACCTTCGGGTATATTTATTGTTTTAAGTTCATAACAATCACTTAAGGCATGCTCGCCTATTGATAGTAATGAATCAGGGAAAACTATTTCTTTTAAAGAAGTGCAACCTGCAAAAGTTTGATTTCCTATTATCTGAAGGGTGTCGGGCAGTTCAATGCGTTCCAGTACCTGATAATTCTTGAATACTTCATTGTCTATCCTGTAAACCGGAATACCATTTATTTTGTCAGGAATGCTTAATTCAGCTATACCTGCTTTGCATTCATATACGCACCAACCTTCAAAATCGTATCTTAATTTCAATGTACCATATTCATATGATTGCCCGTATTTGAGTGGTTGGGGAAGTATTATGTCTTCTGTCGTTGTTTCACTTGTTGTTGTTTCACTTGATGTTGTTTCTTTTTCAGTTGAAACAACATCAGTTTCATTTGCGGACGTATTACTTGATTTGTGATTGTTAATGCTTGGCAGGATTGCTATGAGTGCAATCGCCAGTATAGCCACAGAAACCGCAATTGCTGAAATAATTTTTGCAGCACTGTTTCCTTTAACAATCTCATAGTCACTGTTTTCATCGGGTTCGTTTACGCTGATTGATTCAATTACGAGTTCTGTTACCGCTAAACCAAATGATTCAAGTTCAGGACTTCCAGATACTTTTTCGAGCAAATATTTGCTGATTTCATCTGTCTTGCTTTGAATTGTAGATGGTGTTAAACTGTTGCTTACACAATAGTCAGACAACGACCTAGAGCACAATTGCTTTATCAAGCCAATTGTGCTTTTTCGTATCTTATTCGATTCTATAGAAGTGTTTTTTCCAAATCTGGACGAAAACTTTTCGTTATCTTGTATTTTTAACAGACAATATCCGTGAGCGCCGATTACATACGGATATTCTGTGTCGTCATGTTCTCTTTTAAAGTTGACATGAATGTTGCCAAAACCAATTAGGGTTTTGTTATACTGATCAGGTTCCATTATTTATTTGCCTTATCCTCTTCAACAATAAGATTGAACATTTTGTCTATTGTGTCTTCAGAGATGTTGTCTCTTGTGATGGCAAATATGAGCTTTTGCTTCTTCTCTGCAAAATCAGTGAGGTTTATTTTTATTGTTTCAACGGAATTGAACATTGCTTTGTGAATCTTTTCCTTATCCACATCTGACAGAGGATAGGCTCCGTACAACTGTTTTTCCATATCTGAGGGAACATTTCTTTTGCCGTTTTCAATCGCGGAAAGGTATGAAGGGGACAGATTCAGTTTTTTTGCCATGATTTTTGAACTGTCGCCGCTGTTTATTCTGATGATTCTGAGCAATTTGCCAAATTCTGTTAACATTGTTATATACCCCTTGTTTTTGTGCTGATTCTATTATAGTTCCCGTTCACAAAAAAGTCAACAATTAGCACAAACGCGTGTGAACGTTGTACACAAAGCTGTAAATACACAATTGAACTTTAATATTTATTCGACTCAACCCCTGATATTTATTCGACTCAAACGTCATTTTTTATTCGATTCTTCGAAGAATAAGCAAAAAAGAAACAAGCATGAAAACCAGCAATAATCAGTGATTTTCATGCTTGTAAGTATTCAGATGTAGTATCCCATACTTCTTTTCGTCTTTATTATCTTCTTACCGAATGCATTCATGAATTTCTTTCTCATTGCGCAGACTATTACGTCCACCTCATATGAAGAAGAAAGCTCTGAATTGAACACGTTCTTGTTTATGGAATCTCTTGTTGAAAACTTTCCTTTGGTGTTGTAGAGATACTTGAAGATGTTGAATTCGTATTTGGACAGCTTAACAACATTTTCTCCTATCTTTACCTGCCTTGAAATGTCGTAAATGTACATTTTGTCAGATACATTTTTGGGTTTCAGCGACTGATTGTCACCACCGGGAAGTTCAAATATCATGGAAATGAGAACAGGTATCCTGAACGGCCTTTTGATCATGGTTATATATGAATTGAAAGGCAGGTTCTCAATTTCGTCTTCGAATCCGTAAACAATTATCGGGGCACTGTCTTTGTCGTCAGGAAGAATCACTGACGAAAGCATTGAAGCTTCAATCAGGGATATTCCTCCGTTCGGGATTTTGCCGCTCTCTATTTCAAAATAGACGGCTCCGTACGAGCTGACCTCGAGTTCAAGCATTCTGGAAAAGACTTTGTCTTTTGATGCAATGTATACGGTCATAGGCTACAGTGTGCTTCCGGTTGCCGGTATCTTTATTTTTCTGCATCCTGCGCCCTTTTTCATCGACTCGTCGAAAAGTATTGCAGACACAACTTTGTGGTTTGCCTTTACTTTGTAGAGAGTTGAACCGGCAGCTGTTCTTGTGGATTTTTCCGGTATGAGTTTTGAGCTTATGAGGATGCCTTTCTTGTCGCTGGACTTCATCAGGATGTCAACATTAGTCTTTTCCTTTTCAAGGAAGCATGCGACGATAGGTGAAGTCTTTGAAAATGAACCTACAAGTTTCTTTCTGTTTGAAGTTGTCTTGTAGAGGCTTATCGGGACTCTGACGCCTTTTCCGTTTTCGAAAATGAATATGAGGTTGTCCTTGCTGTCATATCTCGGACCTACAATCATTGTGACAACATGTTCGTTTTCGTCAAAGCCGAGTTTTGCCGGGACGTAGTCGCCAAGCTGGGAAGCCTTTACGCTGTCAAAGTCTGAAGCCTTGCATCTGTACATCTGGCAGTTTGAACCCACAAACATCACTTCCGTAATGTTTTCCGCATCTTCGCTCATGACGATTTCGTCGCCTTCTTTGACCATCTGGACGTCAGATCCTCTGAGGGAAGTGAGGGTGATCTTTTTGAAGAATCCGTCTTTTGTGAGATACAGCTTTACATTGTAGTTTTCAACGAAGTTGTTTTCATTGAATTCTACTGCGTTGTCTTCGTATACAATTTCCGTCTTTCTCGGAATTGCATATTTCTTTATTATCTCTTCAAGCTGCTTTATTATTACTTTCTTGACTCTGTTGTCAGAATCAATCGTGTCTCTTAAGTCCTTGATGTCTTCCTGAAGCTGCTTTATTTCAGAAATCCTGTCGAGGATGTACTCTC
>CADAXH010000142.1 GCA_902791785.1 uncultured Ruminococcus sp.
CAGCCTTCGATATATACTTTGTCCTTTAGATAAAGAGGGACAAGATTGTCTTTCCTGCTTGTTATAACCCCATTTTCGACTGTTGCAACCACACGATCTTCAAGCATCAGTTTTCCGCTCAGATTCTTCGTGTTCCGTTCTGCTGTCCTTTTATTATTGCGAGACTTCTTTCCTTCCGGAGTAGATTTCAATTCTTTGAGTCTTTTCTGGATCTGCTTTCTCTTTTCTACAAGAGCACAGATTTTGTCTTTTTCTTCTTCCTTGATAAATCTGCTCCGTATCTTACCTTTATCTCTCCACTGTAGATATAGCCTTTCGCGTCCATATATTTTCTTTGTCGAAATATATCCAATCGGGCAAGACGACAACTCTTTTTCGAGCCTGACCATTTCTTGTTTTACACCAGTCATATCTCTCCCCTTAATTAATTCTTTTGCAGCAATTATAACCTACATTTTTACAAAAATAAATAGGTTATTTACATATTTTTGCATCAAAAAACCATCCTGAAATAGGATGGCGTGTCTTTGCTATTGTGTCAATCTTTTTGTGGCTCATAATCACTTGAGTATAAAAGAATCTCCTCATTTGCAATGTTTTTCAAAAAGTCCTCAGATAGGCTTGCAGTTGTCAACAAATCTATTTTCTTTTCCAAATGGTCTTCCAAATCGGCGTACAAAGCTCCAAGTTCCAATAATCCTTTTAATTGTCCCTTTTCTAATCTCAAATCTATATCACTATTTGAATTCGCATTCCCTTTTGCGTAAGATCCAAAAAGAAAGATCTTTCCAACTTTGTGCTGCTTTGCAATTGGTGCAACTATATCGCGTATCTCGTCAACCGAATACACTATATTTTTCATAAAGTGCCTCCCAGTGAAGCAAAACAAGCGTTTTTCCTTAACAAATGCGATTCAACTTTTTTGGGATTTGTTTGCCAAGGACAATGTCAAATTATTTCAACAATTTCAGAGCACAACTTGACAAGATCATAGCGCACTCCTTCACGACTACGCCATTTTCTTCCGTCCCACTCTTCCCCCGACAGATCATCTCCGCTGTATATAAGTGCTCCGTATGCAAATTTGCGAAATTGAGACACCGCAATACATCCGGACTGCTCCATCTCGACAATTTTGGCGCCCTCTTTTTTCCGAAGTTCGATTCGATTTTCCGTTTCGCGGAATATGGCATCTGTCGTCCATGTGAGACCGCGAATATATGGCACTTCGCATTTATCGAGGTACTGAATAATCTTTTCTGTTACTGAAGTATCCGTGTATATTATTCTGGAAGCCGGTATATACTGGTATGAGAAACCTTCGTCCCTTATAGCTCCGTCTACGACAAGTATTTGACCTACGTCCATGTCCTTGTTCAGAACACCTCCGCCTCCACAGAACATAACTTTGGTGATCCCCATAGCGTTGTAAAGATCGAGATTGCCTCCGCAAGCGGGGCACCCGACTTGTCCGAGCGTCAGCAATACATCGGGTTTCTCTGTAAATCTGTATATAGTCAAAGCATTTTCACCGGGAATGACAGTGCATTTCTGCAACTGTCCCGAAGAAAGTAACTTTTCAATCACTTCTGGGAAGAATGTTATGACCATCTTATCTGTGTCAAATCCGTCACCTGCAAAGTGGGTCGGATTTAGTTTGGCTATGGGATTGTCATCGAATTCCAAAACCGGCCATTTATCTCTATGTATCATTTTGCCTCACAATTAAGTCCTTTATTACTTCACCGGCGGCTATCAGCCCGACAACCGAAGGAACAAAAGCGATGGACCCCGGAACACTCCTTTTTCCCGGACCCGGCATTTCTGTCTGTTCGGATGCAATTGGTTCCTCTTTTGAATAGACAACTTTCAGGCTGTCCACCCCTCTTTTTTTGAGTTCTCTTCTCATCACTTTGGCAAGCGGGCATACACTGGTTTTGTATATATCATCAACTTCAAATTTGGTGGGATCGAGTTTATTCCCCGCCCCCATGCTGCTTATAATCGGAACATTGTGTTCTTTACAGGTTACTATGAGATCAAGCTTGGACGAAACGGAATCTATTGCGTCAATTACGTAGTCATATGAGTCGAAATCAAAAAGACTCCTGGTTTCACTGTTATAAAATACGTCAAAAGCGTTGACTCTGCATTCCGGATTTATATCCAGTATTCTCTCTTTTGCAACTTCAACTTTCTTTCTGCCGACTGTTTTTGTCGTGGCGATTATCTGCCTGTTTATGTTCGATTCCGCTACAGTATCGCTGTCTATTATGTCAATCATCCCGACTCCGGTCCTGGCAAGGGCTTCAACGGCGTATCCGCCGACTCCTCCTACCCCGAATACTGCAACTCTGCATTTTTTGAGTTTTTCAACTGCTTCTTTTCCTATGAGCATTTCTGTCCGGGAAAAAACGTTTGTTTGTTTATTGTTTGTTTCCATAGTAATCATCCAAAAAGGAGTGATCGGCCCCTTCTGTTTTGTATCCCGGCATTGTATCAAGACAAACAGCGTGAATGCTGTTGAATATACTTTTGTCTATGTCAGGATCTTTCTTTTTAAGCTCTTTTATAAGCTGTTTTACTTCAGTTCTTTTGGAGACGCCTTTGCCGTTGTTGCTCAGTGTTCCGTTTTCCGTGTATTTGCATGCGCACTGCAGAAACTCCAGTCCATTGTACTTTGACCATGAGATAATATCCTCTTCGTGAATGCAGTATAACGGACGTATGAGTTCCATTCCTTCAAAGTTCGTGCTGTGGAGTTTTGGTAGCATTCCCTGAATCTGGGATCCGTAAAACATGCCTATTAGAGTCGTTTCTATCACATCGTCAAAATGATGTCCGAGTGCAATCTTGTTGCAGCCCATTTCTTTTGCTTTGTTGTACAGATGACCCCTTCTCATTCTCGCACACAGATAACACGGACTTTTGTCTGTAGCATATGTGACATCGAAAATATTTGAGTCAAATACTGTTATGGGCAATCCCAGAATATCTGCATTGCTTTTTATTTTGTCTATATTCTGCTGACTGTATCCGGGATTCATGACGAGAAAAACCAAATCGAAAGGCACTTCAGTATGTCTCTGCAGAAGCTGCATGAGTTTTGCCATGAGCATGGAATCCTTTCCACCGGAAATACAAACCGCTATTCTGTCATTCGGCAGTATCAGCTCATATCTCTTAATGGCAAGTGTAAAAGGATTCCATATTGAGTTTCTGTACTTTGTATAAAGGCTTCTCTCAATCAGCTGCAGCCTGCTCAATTCTCTGCCCACTCTTTTGTCCTCGCTTATTGTTTCTTCTTTTTAACAGCTCTGAGTATTACTATTGCAATTGCACAAACTATGACAACTGCTCCGACAACAAGCAGGATAATTGTTGCAGGATTTGTTTTTTGTTCCTGCTGGTTCTTTTCGGTAACCGCTTCTGTTGTTGTCTGCTCTTCTGTTTCAGCTGTATTGGTTGTTTCAGTTGTTGTTTCAGCTGTTGTTGTTTCTTCTTCTCCCTCTTTTG
>CADAXH010000143.1 GCA_902791785.1 uncultured Ruminococcus sp.
ATGAAGAAATACTGAAACTGCGGTTAAGGTTTATTCTGATGCCGTTTTGTCCTGAGCAGCTCGGGGGACTCCCCACACCAAGAACTCCTTCTGAAATAGTAGGAGAAGAAGTCATCATGAAAGACGGAAAGAATGTCACCGGAGAGTATAACCTCGGAGCAGAAAAATCTTTGAATATCTTACTTGAGAACAGATGCAAGAAAGCTTTACTTAAAGAAAAAAGCCCGTCATGCGGGAAACACAGCACATATGACGGTTCTTTCAGCAACACGCTCATAAAAGGAGAAGGCATAACTGCTTCCCTGCTTCAAAAGAACAACATCAGAATCTATTCTGAAGATGAGCTGGACATTTTGTTTGGGTAGTATTGCGAACGCAAATCAAATAATATATAATCTAAATATGAAAGGTCAAAAACACCATTATTCGAGAGGAGCAAAAACATGACGAAAAGATTTTTGACATTTTTACTCTCAGCAGAACGCTCAACCGAAACGACAACAGCATCAACGGAGACAGAAGTCACCGAGACTGAAGAAAACCAGACGACAACTGAAACAGAACCTGAAACAACAGTTCTTACCGGTCGTGAAAAAATGCCCGGACATGAAGATGTTGATTTCGGCGGACTGACTTTCCTGATTTCTTCCAACTGTGACGGAGACGACTCATGGGAAGACGGAAAAGACTTTTGGGTTGAATCAATCACAAATGACGCCGTAAATGATGCCGTTTATGAGAGAAACGAAGTCATGAAGAACCTTTATAACTGTGATATTATGGTTGACTCCGGCGGCAAGGACAACGGATTCAATGCTGACGTTGCATCAGGCGGAGGCAAATACATCGCTGCCACTAAATTATACGGCCCTGTAAAGAGCTATGTGTCAGGCACCTATTACAACCTGCTCAAGCTCGATGTGGATTTCACACAGGATTACTGGGATCAGAACTATATCGACAGTTTCGCAGTTGACGGTAGACTCTTCAACATCGTAGGAGATTTCTCCATCTGCACATTCAAAGGCGCATGGATCATTTTCTATAACAAAGATGTCTACGAAACCAAATTCTCAGACGTTGACATCTACCAGATGGTCAGAGAAAAGAAGTGGACATGGGATGCCATGGAAAACATGATGGAAACCATCAAAAACGATGCTAATGGCGACCAGAAATACGAATTCTCCGAAGGATCTGATGCAGATATTCTGGGATTCATCTCAACAGACCAGAACGCACAGGGATTCTATTTTGCAACCGGAGAAAGGACTGTAAGGGTTGCTGACGACAAGAGCACATATGTTCCCGCCATACCGACCACCAGAGGAAACGACATACTCGACAGAATGATCAGCTTCCTCAATGTTGAGTCTTATGTAATGACCGGTTACACAAGCGTTCAGACTGCCCTCCAGAACGGAACAACTCTGTTTGGTGGTGAAGTTCTTGACGTTTTGAGAAGAATGTCAAATGCAGAAAACCTCAGAATAGGCATTTTACCTCTTCCGATGCTCGATGAAAATCAGGACACTTATCACTGCTACGTAAACCGTCATGCGGTGTCACCTCTGGCAGTTCCGACCTCATATTCAAACCTCGAAGTCGTGTCCAATTTCCTTACATTGTTCGCTTATCATTCATCCATGATTGTTCGTCCAGCATTCATCAATACCTACAAGTATACTTACACAAGTGACGAGGAATCAGCTGAAATGCTCGACATCATTCTCAATAACCGAGTATATGATCCGGGTTACCTTGATGAAATTACTTCAATAACAAGTTTCATCGGTTACATTTCAACAATGATATCAAATAAGAAGAACAACTACACCAAATTTGTTGCAAAGATGGAAACATCCATGAACTCCGAAATTGACGAGCTTGTAACAAAGATTAAATCAGTTGATGACAACTATTAATTCCTGACAATCAAAACACCCTTCCCGCTCGGGAAGGGTGTCGTTTTTTTGTGCTGAAATCTTAGCTGACTATGTAGTATATGACTGCGCCAAGCGCACTGAATGCAAACAGCGCTGCAAGAATCAATGCGACAATTCTTTTCATATTGGAATTTGTTTTTTTGTTTTTCATAAAACCCCGCAAATTAGAAATGGCTGTAATGAAACAGCCAAGTTTGATTCCAATTAGATTATAAGATAAGAAACAAGAGCAACCACTGCAAATACTATAGTTACAATTGTTGTGATCTTTGAAAGCTTTTTATCTTTCATTCCAAGTTTGTTCTTGGCTGCGAATGTATCTGAACCGCCGCCAACAACACCTGTCAGACCTGTTTTCTTACTGTTCTGAAGAAGAATCAACACTGTAATAACGACTGCCAATACGATAAGTACTGCACCGCAAAGAATCTGTACAACTCCCATTTTAATACTCCAATCCATATCATTAAGTGGCTTACAGCCACAGATATTACTATTTTACTTCGGTGACAAAGGGTCACAAGCAAAGGGTATATTAACATAAGCACCAAAAAAAATCAAGTCTTTTTATATATATTTTTATTGACAAAAAATAAGGCAGATGATATAATCGCCGTGTAGAAAATCGATAACTATCGAATTTTCTCCTTGCCGACATCATTGAATGCCGGTCAATAGTCCATAAGGAGGTATTTTACAATGGAAGAAGAAAAAACCGTTGTTGAGGAAACTGCTGTTGTTGAAGAAACAAACGAAACAACTGAAGTAGCTTCCGACGAAGTCGTTTACGAAACACTTTACGCAGTAGACTGCTCTGTTGACGATGACACAACAAAGGCTGTTGTTGACAAATTCAAATCATTGATTGAATCAAATGGTTCAATTAAGAAGTTTGAAGAATGGGGAAAACGCAAACTTGCATACCCAATCAACAAGAAGACAGAAGCTTATTATGCACTTGTTACATATACAGCTGGATCTGAATTCGTAGAAGAACTCAGCCGTGTCTTCAACATTACAGAAGGCGTTATGCGCTATCTGACAATCAAACTTTAATTTCGGAGGTATTTATGGCAAGCTTGAACAAAGTTATCTTAATCGGACACCTAACCGCAGATCCCGAACTAAAAACAACAGCTGGCAATGCCACAGTAACCACTTTTTCAATTGGCGTTCAGCGTCGATTCACAAAGTCTGGTGAAGCTCCTCAGAGCGACTTTTTCAACATAGTTGCTTGGAGAAACACAGCCGAATTTATCACCAAATTCTTCAGAAAAGGTAATGCAATCTGCATTGTTGGTTCACTTCAGAACAGAAGTTACGCCGACAAGGACGGAATTAAGCGTTATGTGACTGAAGTCCTTGCTGATGAAGCATCATTTGTTGAAAAGAAGAGTGAAGCTTCCGCAAGATTCGATGGCGCAGATTCTAAAGCCCCTTCATTTGATTCATCTGACACAGATGCTCCAAAGTTTGAAGAAGTAGACAGCGATTCTGATTTGCCATTCTCAATTTAATCATTGATAGGAGAATTGCATCATGGATAAAGATGTACAGAAAACTTCACGTCCCCAAATGCACAACAGAAAGAAAAAAGTATGCGTTTTCTGCGAAGAAAAACGTAATATAGATGATTACAAGGACGTAACAAGACTTAAGAAGTTCCTCTCAGAGCGTTATAAAATTCTGCCCCGTAGAGTAACAGGTCTTTGCGCTAAACATCAGCGCGAATTAACAGTTGCTGTAAAGAGAGCCCGTCACATGGCCCTCATCCCGTTTGTCAGCGACTAAGACATGATTGATCAAGGAGAAATGAATCTATCCTCTTTTGGATAAATTTTTATATTCTCAAGATTAGTCAAAACAAATTGGAAAGACAGAAGAAAAATTAAACAATTAAGAATAAAAAGTTATATAATAATTGATGTAAAATATCGTTGAGCAAGGAGTATTATGATTTTCATCGGATTTATATTGGCATTTTTAATATCAGAAGCATTTATTATCTTGGTGAGATTCTTACTAAGAAAAAAGGAAATAAAACTGTGGCTTAATGTATCAATTGGCATATTGGAAATAATATGTTCAATCGCCATTGCGTTTATAACTATGGTAGGACCTGTTTTTCCAATTCCTGTAGTTCTATTCCAATTTGCTATATATGCTGCATTAATGACGGATGGAATTGGTAATATTGTTTTCTCAATAATTAATAGAATTAAAAAGCAGAATAACAAACTGATTCTCAAAACAATTATATCATTATGTCTTGGTATTATCTTCTTAACATTTGGTATTATAAACATGGAAGTGGTAAAGCCAAAATATATATCATTATCTTCAAATACAATCGATAGAGAATACAAAGTGGCATTTGTCAGCGACATGCATATAAGTAGTTCGCAGCCAGTGTCGGTTTCAATTAATACAATCAGAAAAATAAAAGCTGAAAATCCGGATTTCATCCTTTTGGGTGGCGATATTATTGATGAGTATACAAAAAAGGAAGATATGGAAAAAGTATTAAGTGAGTTTAAAGATACCGGTGCGAAAGTTTATTTCATATATGGTAATCATGACCCGGAAATGAATATTACAATTGCAGAATATGAAGATTGTTTAAGGAATTATGGTATTACTATTGTAAACGACGAATATGTAAAATTAGATGAAAGCATTGCACTTCTTGGAAGAAAAGATTATTCTGACAAAACGCGCAAAGAAATAGATGAATTAATTAATCCGTATAATGATTGTTATCTGATTGTGGTTGATCATCAACCTTTTTATTTCATTGATAATTGTAAAACAGGTTTGGATTTGCAATTATCCGGTCATACTCATGCGGGACAAATTGCACCGATAAGATTGATTTATAGTCTGACAATATATTCATATGGTACATATCATTATGGCGATGCAATGCTTAATGTAAGTTCTGGTGCAAGCGGATGGGTTGCTCCGTTCAGAACTGAAATTGGATGTCAGTATGAAATAATTACGATAACACCTTCAAACTAATGTTCTTACACTGGAAAAAAGATAAATACAACAATAATCGACATCCATTCTCATCAACAGCAAGGAGACAACATATGAGTGACTCAAATGCAAAAAAGGAGATATATATCAGCGACCTTTTTGAATTCTCAAAAGAAAAAGACCGTATAGTGTCATATACTTCAAAAAACAAATGGGAATGCGTTTCTTTTGAGACTTCCGTTACTAAAGGGAAGCTTCTGGTTGCATCTGACAAATCCAATCCCCCTCCGCTCACATTAGTCCCCGGACTCAGCGGATGGTACAGAATATATGTATGTATGGGAGAACTGCCTGCACCGGGAAATTTGTTTCAGCATATTGACATTAAGTTGTCCGGTGACGATTTCCCACGCACTGTTTCACCGTGCAGAATGGGCCCATACACCATGTGGAGCAAAGCCGAAAACGTTGAGGAGTCATTCTGGAAATGTGCGGATATGACAAATCAGGACATTATTATCAGCAAGCCGGATCTCGGTTATGAATACACAGCT
>CADAXH010000144.1 GCA_902791785.1 uncultured Ruminococcus sp.
CGAAAACTCAAAGCAAGTGTAACAGTCATGGAAGGCGGAGAGCACTGGTTTCACACAAAAGAACAAATGGATTTTTTGGATTTGTGGGCAAAAGAATTCCAAAAACGATAAATCGACATTTGGATTCGTAAGCATATCAGGCAAGATAGGTTTTTGTCAGTTGATATTTTACAAATTTTACTCTATAATTTATTTAAAGGCGCTGAGGCGCGAAAACAATTATATAACAAAAAGAAAACGACATATTATACGTGTTAATTTTCTGCATTTTGAAATCTTTGATTCAAATAGCATTATTCATTGGTAAAGGGACGTAAAAAGCATGGACAATATCAATATTATCCAAAAAATTAAAAGAACAATAATGATAGTTGATGATGAATTCATCAACCAGGAAATTCTGAAGGCAATATTGGGCAATGATTATGACATCCTTACAGCAAGCAATGGCAAGGAAGCATTGGATATTCTTCATCAGGATATTATTCCGCCAATATCGCTGATAATGCTGGATATCAATATGCCTGTCATGGATGGTCTTGAATTTCTTAAGATTATCAAAGCAGAAGACAATTTCAAGAAGATACCGATTATAGTTTTGACCGTTGAAAAAGACAACGAACTCAAGAGCCTTGAACTTGGTGCGGCAGATTTCATCAAGAAGCCTTACGATGTACCGGAGATCATTCGTGCTCGAGTAAAACGTACAATAGAGTTGTCAGAAGACAGACTTATTATCCAGGCCGCAGAGCGCGATGAACTTACAGGTGCATATAACAAGGATGTATTTGTTGAATATGTTTCAAGAATGGACAAATACAAGAAGAATCCTGTAAATGACATGGTCGTTGTCAATGTCGACCATTTCCATCTGTTCAACGAGATATACGGCAGGGATGAAGGCAATATCCTTCTTAAAAACATAGCAGATGCATTGAAAGATGTTGCCAGAAGCAATGATGGAATCGTCGGAAGACTTCAGGCTGACTACTTTATGATGTATCTGAAGAATCAGACAGATTATGATGCATTTTACAATTCAATACACGAAAAACTGATTGAGTACCATTCGGTGGACAATTTCAGACTTAGGATGGGAATTTATACTGTTACAGACAGCAGCGAACATGTCGATGTAAGAATAGACAGAGCAAAGCTTGTCTGTGATGAACTAAGGTCTTCAAGTCTGAACAATTACAACATATATGACAAGGCGGTTCAGGATAAGTCAATATTCAACGAGAGGCTTCTTTTGGATCTTCCCGTTGCCATAAAGGAAAGACAACTGGAAGTTTACTATCAGCCCAAGTTCAATGTTGTCGGAGACAAGCCTGTTCTTGCTTCAGCTGAAGCATTGATCAGATGGAATCATCCGGAATACGGATTCTTGTCGCCGGGGCTCTTTATTCCGCTGCTTGAGGAAAATTATTCAGTAAGGTTTGTTGATCATTTTGTCTGGAACGAAGTTGCGGCACAAATAGCAAAATGGAAGAAAGAATACGGAAAGACAATACCTGTTTCTGTAAATGTGTCAAGAATTGATATGTATGACGAGAATATCATACCAATACTGCTCGATGCTGTCAGAAACAATGGTATTACTGCAAATGATTTGCTTCTTGAAATAACAGAGTCGGCATACAATTCTGCTCCTGAACAGCTTATAGGTGTTGTTAACAATCTTAAAGAACATGGCTTCCGAATTGAAATAGATGATTTTGGAAGCGGATATTCATCCTTGAATGCGCTTGCGTCAATTCAGTTTGACATACTCAAACTGGACATGAAGTTCGTCAGGGAAATGAATAAGAACGAGAAGACAATGAAAATGGTTCAGATAGTATCTGACATAGGCAGACTTCTCAATGTCCTGCTGGTCGCTGAAGGTGTAGAAACTGAAGAACAGTATCTGCAGATAAAGAAACTGGGATACCATGTCATTCAGGGATATTATTTCTCAAAACCTGTTAAAGTTTCTGAATTTGAAAAGTTTTTGAAAGAGGATTAGTTCTATGACAATTGATGCTTTGAGAGAATATGGTGCAGATGTGGATACAGGTCTCAACAGATGTGTAAATAACGAGATGCTGTATTTAAGACTGGTTAAGATGGTTCCGAATCTTGAAGGTTTCGGAAAACTTGAAGAAGCTCTTTCCAAAAATGATCTTACTGCCGCATTTGAAGCTGCTCATGGTCTGAAGGGGGCTATAGGCAACTTATCCCTGACTCCTCTGTATTGCCTGATAGATGTTATCACAGAGGATTTGCGTGCCAAAACCGATAAAGATTATTCCACACAGTTAAAAGCCATTATGGATCAGCGCAAAAAACTTGAAGATATTTGCGTTTGATAAAACAATGGTCGAGCCGATTGCAATAAATAATATATGACACATGCAGTTCTGATAAACAAATATCGGAACTGTTTTGTTCTTTAAAATAAGTTTTGCCATATGAAACCCGAAAATCATTGTCTGTTTTTGTCTCATATGATATAATCATATCTGTAATAATAAATATTTAGGGAGGGTATATATTTTGATTTTAAAACCGCTATTTGATGACAATTCAAATACTCCTCTTGCTGAATATCCTCGCCCGCAGTTCAAAAGAGACAGTTACTTGTCTCTCAATGGCCAATTTGATTATGATATAACAAAGAATGATGAAAAGCCTTCATTCATCAGAAAGATACTGGTGCCTTATTCTCCTGAATCCGAACTGTCTGGAGTAAACCATATACTTCAGAATGACGAAGTTTTGTGGTACAGAAGAGTCTTTTCCCTTGATCCGTCTTTTGTTAAAGAAAAAGTGTTTTTGAACATAGGCGCATGTGACCAGATTTCCGAGGTTTATCTGAACGGAAGTTTTGTTGGAAAACACATGGGAGGGTATAACTCATTTTCATTTGAAATAAGCAGTTATTTGAAGGAAGAGAACGAACTGATTATCAAAGTAACGGATGATGCTTCTTCAGACTTATACGGCAGAGGAAAGCAGAAATATAAGAATGGCGGCATCTGGTATACCCCTGTAAGCGGGATCTGGAAGTCTGTATGGCTTGAGTCTGTTCCAAAAGAATACCTGGAAAGAGTCGAATATGTCATTGATCCTGAAAAAGATGTCCTGAATATAAAAGTACACAAAGTTGGATCAACAGATGTCATAAGAGTTCGTGTGATTGATGATAACAATGTGTTGTCGGATAAAACCTATCTGGTCTCTGATGTCACGATTGACATTTCTTCATTTAAAAAGTGGATGCCTGACAATCCGGAGTTGTATAAACTTGTTTTTGATTATTCCACAGACAGTGTTGAATCGTATTTTGGCATCAGGACATTTTCGAGAAAAAGAATAAACAACAGAGAGTATTTTGTTCTCAATGACAAACCCGTATTTCAAAACGGCATTCTTGACCAGGGGTATTTTGAGGACGGAATATATACCCCGAAAAGCAACCGTTTAATG
>CADAXH010000145.1 GCA_902791785.1 uncultured Ruminococcus sp.
AAGGATGGACCATGGCTGGATACAGGCAGAAAATGGGGGAAGGAGAGGCCCTGTCGCGCAGCGACAGTTTGTTAAATCCAGGCCTCAGACAAAAGCAGCTCCGGCAAACGACCATCATTGAGGCCTGCAAAAGAGGAGCTTTTTCGATTCTCCGGCTGATCTGTCAGTGAAGACTGTCACACATGCTGCCGGATAAATTCCCGGCGTATCTGTGTCTGGCTGTGAAACCGGCTGTTTTCTATAATAAATAGAAAAAAACACAAAAGTAGTGAGAACACGAAGAAAAATTCGTATAGCAAGAGAAAATATATTGACAGAATAAAATGGGGGGAGACTGTAAAAGTACCTTAAGCAGATTTGAATAAATGCAAGATTCAGAGGACGAACTTGCAAATCGGCAGTCAAACGACGGCTTGAGGCAAGGCACTTGCCATACAAACATTTTTGGTGTACCATTTACCCAAGTGTATCATAATGAATTAATTTGAATTGATACACATTAATCAAGGAGGGCACTAAAAATGGATAGAAGAACACATATCCCGGTAACGGAACTCGCAGCTGTTTATAACGCGATTGAATTCTATATCAAATATCGTTATGAGGAGATAGGTGTCGAAGATCTGAAAGTAATTCGTCGACTCTTAAATAAGATTGAAGAGGACTATCATATTGAATACCCCCGTGATACGGAAAACTTCGAAGCTGTTCGGAAACGAAAAGCAGGAAGAAAAACAACATATTCATCGGAAAATGAAAAAGAAATTGTAAGATTACACAGTGAAGGAACTTCGCTGAGAAAAATTGCAGAAAAGACAGGCAGCACTCTTGGGCGGGTAAATGCAGTCCTCAAAAAATACCGGGACGGCAATAAAACACTCAAGAAAGATGACCGTTTCTGGGACATCCTGGATACATGGATAGAGCAGGAGGAAAACGCAAAGAAAGCGGATAATACAAGTAATTCTGGTTGCTGATATTGAGGAATCCATCATGTCATCATCCAGAAAAATAGATCGTCAACAATTCCGATATCAGACTTTAGAGGATCAGATAGGAGTAAACAATGCCGTCCGTGACATAGATGATTTTGTTGAAAGCCTTGATTTGGAAGAGCTGAATTTTAAAGTGGAAAAATGGTCAAGTACAGGAAGACCTGCAGCTGCAGAGGCAAGAGATTTGCTTAAATTGTATATCTATGGCGCGATGAATAATATTCAGTCCACAAGAGAACTTGAAAGGCAATGCCACATTAATATCGAAGTAATGTGGTTGATTTGTGGACAGAGGCCAAGTCATACAACTATATCTGTCTTTCGAAAGAATAACAGAGCATGTTTTGCAAGAGTTCAAATAGCACTGGCAGATCGTATTTTGTCCTGGACAGGAATCGGCTTTCAGTCGTTAGATGGTACAAAAATAAGGGCAAGTAATTCGAAAGACTCCAATTTTACTCTTTCGAAAATAGACGATCGTATTGAGAATCTGAGAAAGCGGATAGAAGAAGGGGCTCGAAAAGCAAAGAATATCGACAAAACCTACGAGTTACCTAAACAGCCTGACATGATAGAGTATGAGCCAAAAACGGAAAAGGAGAAAGAGACACAGAAACTTCAGGATGAGCAGATGAGCTTTCTTGACAATGATCCTATAGAAAAACAAGAAGCTGAAAAAGACACGGAAGTGCTTCCTGAAAGTGAAGAGGCTGACAAAGAAGATGACGAAGAGGACGAAGAGGATGAAAATGATCTTGAGAGAATAAAGCAATCAATAAAAGAAAGACAGAATCGACTGGCAAAATATCTTGGATACAGAGATTATATGGAAAAGAACAATCTTACGCAGTTGTCCTTGACAGATGCGGATTCCAGACTGATGAAAAGCAAAAACGGATTTGTTATTTCATATAATGCACAGATGCTGGTAGATTCTGTTACACAGATTATTACATCAATTACTATGACAAATAGTCCGACGGATACAGGCCTTATTTTTCAATCATCAAAAGGTCTGAAAGAGCGACATCCTCAGCAAATTCTTCACATAACGACAGACAAAGGTTATAACTCAACGGAAGATATGGCGGAATGTCTGGAAAATGGAATTGTCCCTCATGTGATTATGGATGATGGAGTAGATCATTATACGGTACATGTTCCTTACGAGACGTGTGAGATTACAGAGAGGATGCTGAAATCAGGCGATGCAGAAAGCATAAAGAAATGCCTGAGAAGCGGGAAAATACCTCAAGTCTACTCAAAATACTTATCAAACCCTGATGTCGTTGAGCAGAAACTCTATAAAAATAATGTTACAGGATATAAAGAAGACATGTCTGAAGAGGAAATGAAAGACCTGGCAAGTCGTGGATTCTTTGTGCGTGATATAGTAAAAGACAGAGTATATTGTCCTGCCAAGAAGATACTGAGGAAGAAAAGTGTAAAGGCGAATGGTGCAACAAGATATGTGAATAAGCTGGAATGTACGAAGTGTGAAGCGCGTAAAAGCGGTTATTGTACAAAGTCAAAGGTCAAAGAGATTGACTTTCCTGAACATGCAACGATAAAAAGGTGCCAGAATTGGGCTCCTATTGAATACATAGACGAATATGAGAAGAAAGAAAGTACTGATACGACAAGCGAAAAGACAGATGTAAAGAATGAAAGTACTGATACAACAGGCAAAAAGAATGAAGAAAATATAGAAAAGGTTGGTACAAGTGAAGAGAAAGTTGGAACTGAAGAGACCAAAAGTTCCCCGGGAAATGATACATCAGAGGCTAAAGTAAGCAGTGCGAATGAATATAAACAGGTAATCAGGCGAACGGTTATTGGGACGAGAATAGTTGTTGAAATGCAATTGACTCCTGATGAGAAAATGACATCACAAAGATTCAGCCTTTCAGAACACCCATTCGGCACAATAAAAGAATATATGGGAAGAGACAGAGTCTTTGTGCGTGGAATGGAGGGAGCAGATGCAGAAGTACAGCTGAGTGGAACTGCGTACAATATGAAGAGGGTAAAGAATCTGTTCCCACCAGATATACTCAGAAATGTCTTAAGCGGGAAGCCCAAACCGCCGGATTATGTGTTTGTACCCCCTCGCAGCAGCTAAAAAGTCACACAAAAGGTGTGGATGTTTCTTTACATGAAATTCGAAAAAGCCACCCCCTCCGCACATAAACAGCGTCAAAATTCTATGCAAATTACACAGATTTTCCGCCAAAATTAAGAAAATGATGGTTACTCTTAAAAACAATTTGTAAGAGGTAAAAAACGTTATCAAAGCAGGATAAGAGACTATGATAGGATGATTTGCGATTTGCAAAATTGACAAAAAGGATATCAAGCCTTTGTCAAATAGTTTCCGTACATGTTTTTTGAGAAGGTCACCCCCCGCTTGGCCAAGGGCAGGGGGCAGATCAGGCTGAGCACATACTATGAAGGATTTGG
>CADAXH010000146.1 GCA_902791785.1 uncultured Ruminococcus sp.
GGGTATGACTTAATCAGGAACTCTTTGTCTCCGGTAAAGAAATAATACTCCCACAGGTTCATAATCCAGCAGCATGAGTAGTCAACTATTGTGTTGATGTGCTGTGAAAGGTCGTCTTTGCCTCTCATCATGGTAAGAGTTCTTCTGACTATGTCTGTGTCATTTGTGAGATAAGAGTTGACAAAGAAACTCTGATATGCGTCGCCTGCCCAGATCCATCTGTCGCGCTTAATTCCGTCATAAAAGCCTTCGCGCATATTCAGATGCATTGTGTAGTCGCAGACTTTCCAGAGCTTGTTTATCTTTTTGTCCGAGCATGAAAAGCTGCCTACATCTTTGATGTCGACATATTCAAAGTCCATTGATACTTCGAGCTCATTTTTGCACTTGATGAACAGATATCTGCATGCTCTGCTGACAAGAACATTGTCGCCTTTGCTCAGAACCTTTTCATCTGTCAGTACGGTCTCTTCCGTGTCGAGGGCCTCTTCCTTGCTCTCGCCGTAGTAAACTGAGCAGGGCACATTGTCCTTCTTGCTTGTGAGTATTACCTTGCCCATGACTTCAGAGCCGAAATCGTAGAGTACGCCTCCGTCAGTTTCGGTTCTGGTTTTCGGGTAGATTCTTTTGTATTTGAAGAAAAATTCACATGGATCCATATCCGGCGAATCATAATGGAAATTGGTTCCCGCATGTTCGTCTTCATTTCCGAAGTTGGATACATACCAGCTGTCGTCAGTTGAAAAATGTTCGCCTTCACCATAAATTGCAGGGAATCCTCCGTCAATTTTGGACACATAAACCTTGACAAAGTTTCTGCCTGGCTTGAGCATGATTCCGTTTCCGTACTTGTACTCAGTCTTTCTGCCGTTGTTTACTCTTATGCAGATAAGACCGTTAGCCTTGACGTCGAATTTTTCGGGCTTGTCAATATCCGCAATTTTGTAGAACAGAACATGATTGTGGATTCTTCCGAATTCCCACATCGGATTCTGATTTTCATTGCGCTGCTCTCTAAGAGTAGTCAATCTGTTGTTGTGATATACTTCAAAATCGTCCGGATACCATATCCATTGAGCTTTTCCCATGTTGTGATCTCCTTATCTTGAAACTTGTGTTACTGTTGTCTGTTCTTTGGCATAATACTTGATTGCGCTGAGCAGTTTCTGGGATGCAACAAAATACACGGCGCGCTTTTTGCCTTCTGCCATATATACAAGCACATATCTGTCCTCGCAGGAAGGATCTGTTGAATAGTCTGCTTTTGATTCCGCATCAGAAAAGTATGGAGAGTATTCTTCTGTACTCGGGGTTATTGAAACCGCATCTGCCAGATGAATCTTTTCAGCAAGTGTGGCTCTGTTCCTTCCGTTAACCCTGTATGCGTAAAAATATCCCTTGTCCACCACATAGGCGCTCTCTTTCCAGAGTCTGTTCCATGTGAAGAAGAAGACAGTATCCGGCGGTAAAAAGCACATAGAGAAGTATGAACAACAGTCTTGTTGCTTTCTGGCCTTTGTCGGGCTTTTTCTTTACCACGAACTGGGCACTGTTTGACGAAGACTGGTCTTCGTCGAAATCTATTCCTCTTATCGGTTTCATGATGATCAGATCTTTCCCAGAATCTCATAGCTTGAAGAGAGGAAATCTTTCATTTCTTCGCCGGTGAGTCTTCTGTATGACAGGTTGGCCAGAGCGTAAATGTGTTTGGCAATCATTTCGGCATTTGAATCTTTGTCCTTTGCCTTTTTTGCAAGTGTGTCAATGAGAGGGCATGAAGTGTTGATGACGAGCACTCCCTTTGTGGGTGCCTGTGTATGGGTGTCAACTCCGTACATCTTCATCATGTCGTCAAATCTGCGTTCTTCCTCGATTGAGCTGAGAAGGGCAGGTGTCTCTGTGTCTTTAAGCGCCTGGTACTTGATTTCAAGATCCTTGTTTCCGGACACTTTCTTGAACAGTTCCGTCACAACCTTTATTTCCTTTGCCTCTTCGCCGCTCGTCAGTGCTTTGTCGATTCCGGCGTCAACCCTGAGGAATTTGACGTCCTTGTTGACTCCTTCGAGCATGGAAATGTACTGTGAATCAATAACGGTGTCAAGAATGGCAACATTGATTCCTTCTGTCTTGAACATCTCTATGTATTTAGCCTGGCCTGTTCTGTCGGTTGTGTAGTAGACAGTGTTCTCGTTTTTCTCTTTTGCGGCCTCAAGATACTCATTGAATGTGAAGTACTTGTCGTCAGTTGTGGCGAGCAGTACGCTGTCTTTTACCTTTTCGTTGAACTTGGGGTCTCTGAGGCATCCGTATTCAATGAAGTTGCGGATATCTCCCCAGATCTTCTCGTATGCGGCTCTGTCCTGGGTCAGCATGCTCGACAGTCTGTCTGCCACTTTCTTTGATATGTGAGCGCAGAGCTTGCTGACGTACGGGTCATTCTGCAGGTAGCTTCTTGATACATTCAAAGGAAGATCAGGGCAGTCGAGAACGCCCATGAGCATCATCATGTATTCAGGAACTAGTTCCTTTACGTTGTCCGCTACGAAAACTGAGTTGTAGTAGAGCTTGACTTCGCCTTCGAGCGACTCGAATTCGCTTTCAATCTTCGGGAAATACAGGATTCCTTTGAAGTTGAGAGGGTAGTCAGCATTGATGTGAACCCAGAAGAGGGGCTCATGTTTTCTCGGGAATACTTTTCTGTAGAATTCCTTGTATTCTTCGTCCGTGCACTCACTGGGCTTTTTCTGCCAGAGCGGCGTCGTGTCGTTTACGGGTTTGTTTTCATCTTCTTTTTTCTTTTCGTCGGTCTCATCCGCATTGTGGAGATAAATCTCAACAGGCAGGAAAGAGCAGTACTTTTCAAGAATCTCCTTTATTCTCCAGTATGAGAGGTATTCTTCGCTGTCCTTTGTTATATACATTATGACGTCAGTTCCTCTGCCGTCTCTCGTTCCGTCCTCTATCTCATATTCTCCTGATTCGGAACATGTCCATGAAATGGTCTTTGAAGAATCGGAATATGACTGTGTTACTACTTCAACTTTGTCTGAAGCCATGAATGCAGAGTAGAAACCAAGTCCGAAGTGTCCTATGATTCCGCTCTCGGAAGAATTTTCGCCCTCATACTTCTGAATGAAGTCAAGTGCGCCTGACAGAGCAATGCTGCAGAGGTATTTCTGAAGTTCCTCTTCAGTCATTCCGATGCCATTGTCAGAAACGGTAAGTGTGCCTTCGTTTTTGCTGACGGTGACATCTATTCTGTACTTTTCGCTTTCATCAACTTTTGCCTCACCGAGTGAAACGAGTCTCTTCATCTTTGTGACTGCGTCTGCAGCGTTTGAGACAATTTCACGGACAAAGATTTCCTTGTCTGAATAAAGCCATTTTTTGATGACGGGGAATATGTGCTCCGTTGCAACGGATATTCCGCCTTTTCTGTTGTTTGCCATAAAAATCACCTTCTGTACATATATCTACCCGCGGTATTGCCGCGGGTGGAATTCAAATTATCTGGATTCCGGATTCCTGTGTTTCTTGCTGAATTCGGAATACGGATTGACGAGATATCTCCAGTCGAGATCGCCTCGCTCAATTGCTGTTATCACTATTTCTGCAGTTGCAAGATTTGTAGCGATTGGAACGTTGTTGTGGTCGCAGTTGCGTATCAGAGCATTGTCGTTCATGTCAAATTCGTCAGCCGCGTCATGGAAGTAAATGACTGCGTCTATTTCATTGAAGTTGACTCGTGATGAAATCTGCTGGACGCCTCCCTGTCTGCCCGGAAGAACTAGTTCTATGTCAAGTCCAGTGGCTTCGGTTATGAGCCTTCCGGTCGTCTTGGTTGAACACAGTTCATGCTTGGCCAGAATTCCGCAATAAGCGATACAAAATTGAATCATCAGTTCTTTTCTTGTGTCATTTGCAATAAGAGCTATATGCATTTTTCACCTCATTCACTTCAATTCTCTGAGTTTTCTTATTCCGCTGAACAGGGGGACCTGTTCACCTTCGGTTCTTTTTGCTATGTTTTCGAATGCGCGCTTTACTATTTTGCTGTGCATCGAGTCAGTCAGTCTTCCTTCGTCTCCTGCCACTATTATTTCGGGATCATAGGGAACAGCTCCGATTAGTCTCACCGAGGCTTCGTCAATTATCTTTATGATGTTCTCCTTGACTTTTCTGATGTTCCTGCCTGCAACCCTGTTCACTATGAGGCGCATGTCGCGCACGCCTCTCGCATAGAGAAATGCTGCAGTCTTGTCTGCCGCTCTGACCGAGGCTCTTGTAGGACTGGTGACTATGAATGCCCAGTCAGCTGCTTCAGCCGCGTAGAGAAGAGGTTCACCCGCTCCGCCGGGAGTGTCTATGAAGACGTAGTCATATTTGCCGCTCTTCGCGTAATAGGATATTGTTCTCTTGAAAGCGAAAAGTGTCATGCTCGGATCAAATGAGTATGGAGCTGCAACGAAGAACAGATTGCTGTTTCGGTTGTCAGCAACAACCGCCTTTTCGGGAGAGATTCTTCCAAGTACGGCATCTGCAAGGTCATAAACAGCCAGATCGGACAAGCCCGCAACCAGGTCGAGACAGCGGCTGCCGAAGTCACAGTCTATCATAAGAACTCTCTTGCCTTTTTCAGCCAGAGTCATAGCCAGATTCGCACATATTGTGGATTTTCCGACTCCGCCCTTGCAGGAAGTGAAGAGCATTACTTTTGCTGTCTGATTAACTGACAAAGCCATTTAAGCTGCCTCCTTTGAACCAAAACCTTTGATTTTGAACTGCTATTTATTATATCAA
>CADAXH010000147.1 GCA_902791785.1 uncultured Ruminococcus sp.
CCGAATGCCCAGCAGGCAAAGATGGAAATAATTGAATATATTCTGAAAAACAATCTAGGACAAGTCAGGGACTTTGGAAGCGAAGACACAGTCTACGCAAATGTTGCCATCGAAGTGGCTTCTTCCGTTGCAAAAGGTGAATATGACAGAGGAATACTCATCTGCGGAACAGGAATCGGAATGAGCATTGCCGCAAACAAAGTCAAAGGAGCTTATGCAGCCCTCATTTCCGACGTATATTCTGCTCAGAGAGCAAGGCTCAGCAACGACGCCAATATAGCGTGCATCGGAGCATTCACGACAGGAAGCAAAGTGAGGGAACAGCTTGTCAGGGAATTCCTTACAAATGAATTTGTTCCGGGATGCAGTTCTCAGAAAAAAGTCGATGCATACAAAGAATACGATTTAGGAAAGTGACAAAGAAATGCTTGTACTTAAAGACATAAAAAAGAAATATGTTACAGGGGAACTTGTGCAGCAGGCTCTGGACGGAGTTAGTCTGTCTCTGCGTGACAGCGAGTTTGTTGCAATACTCGGCCCGTCAGGTTCCGGAAAGACCACGCTGCTCAACGTTATAGGCGGTCTTGACAGATACGATTCAGGCGACCTCATAATCAACAACAGATCCACAAAGAAATACAAGGACAGGGACTGGGATTCATACAGAAACCACACAATCGGTTTTGTTTTCCAGTCATATAACCTTATCCCTCACCAGTCAATACTTGCTAATGTTGAACTGGCTCTCACAATTTCAGGAGTCAGAAGAGCGGACAGGAGAAAGCGCGCAGCAGAAGCACTTGAAAAAGTGGGACTCGGCGACCAGCTCCACAAAAGACCTAACCAGCTGTCCGGCGGACAGATGCAGAGAGTGGCTATAGCGAGAGCTCTTGTAAATGATCCCGACATTCTTCTGGCAGACGAGCCTACCGGTGCTCTTGACAGCAAAACGAGCGTGCAGGTAATGGAACTCCTCAAGGAAGTGGCCAATGACAGACTCGTCGTAATGGTCACTCACAACGAGGAAATTGCCAATAATTATGCAAACAGGATAGTAAAAATCCGCGACGGAAGGATTGTTGACGACTCCAACCCTTATGAGCCTGAGACAAAAGAAGAAGTCAAAGAAGAGAAAACAGTGAAGACGAAGATGTCCTTCCTCACTTCTCTTGCTCTCAGCTTCAACAACCTGAGAACAAAGAAGGGAAGAACCGCCCTCATATCCTTTGCGGGTTCAATAGGTATCATAGGGATTGCACTCATCATGTCACTTTCAAACGGTGTTGACGTATACATCAACAACATGCAGAGAAACACAATGCTGAGTTATCCTATACAGATTGATTCAAACGCTATAGATCTCGCAAGCATAATTTCAACTGCTCAGGAGATGCGCGGGGAATCCGAAACAAAGCACGACATGAATTCGGTTTATTCAAACATAAGCGACCTCAAAGTCCAGAGCGTCACAATGAGCAGCTACGTCTCAAACAACCTGAAAGAATTCAAGAAGTATCTGGACGACGAATCAAGCGAAATCAGGAAATATGTCGGTGAAAACGGCATTGTATATACATACGACACGGAATATGACATATTTGCCTACGATTCGGAAGGCTTCCTTGTAAACACCGACGGATCAAACCTTCTTGAAACCAGGAAGAACAACAATCAGTTTCCGATGATGAGAAGCGGAACATTCACACAGCTCCTTCAGGGAAAAGACGGCAAACTGGTGTCAAAAGCAGTTGAAGACAACTACGACATAATTCACGGTTCATGGCCTAAGGAATATAACGAAGTTGTTCTCATTGTAAACTCAAACAACGAGATTTCTTCCACAACTCTGTATAAGCTCGGACTTCTGCCCGTATCCGAATACAGGGAGATAATGGCAAAAATCCAGGAAGGCGAAAAAGTTGAGCTTTCCCAGACGAGCCTTAATTACAATAATATCTGTTCCCAGACATTCCGTCTACTTACTGCTTCCGACTACTATGTCAAAAATACATCAGGTCTATATGAAAAGACTGAAGACGTCGAAACAATCATTGATTCCGCGCTTGAACTGAAGATCAGCGGAATCGTCAGACTCAAAGAAGATGCAATGTACAACGGCATCGGAGGAAATGTCGCATATACACAGGCTCTCACCGACTGGATCATAGATCACACGGACGAGAGCGGTGTCGTGACAGAACAGAGAGCAAACCCCGACAAGAACGTGCTCACCGGTCTTCAGTTTGCACCGGCAGACGACGAGAGCAAAATAAAGGACACAAAGCTGTATTTTGCTTCAATGGGTATAACAGACAAGGCAAAAGCATATGAGAGAATACTGAAATTCTACGCTGCACAGTACGGAATAGATCTCACTGACAGGCTTGCCACAATGAGTGAAAACGAGAAGGCAACTGCTCTTGACATGATGATGTTTACTGCGAAAGACGAGCAGCTCATAGGTGTTTATGACGAGTTCATTTCAACAGGCTCATATGAAGACAACATGGAACTGTTCGGAGTTATAGACCTCGATGTGCCTAAATCCATAGCCATCTACTCGGACACATTCGAAAACAAAGACAAAATAACATCATGTATTGAAAAATACAACAAGGAAAAAGACGAAGAATTCAAGATTACATACACAGACTATGTGGGACTGCTCATGTCCAGCATAACTACAATAGTCAATGTCATCTCATATGTTCTGATGGCATTTGTCGGTGTATCCCTGATTGTTTCTTCAATCATGATCGGAATTATCACATACATCTCGGTTCTTGAGAGAACAAAAGAGATAGGAATACTGAGAAGCATCGGTGCTTCAAAAGCGAATATCTCACAGGTATTCAATGCAGAGACCTTTATAATAGGCCTGTTGTCGGGACTCATAGGAATCGGAGTTTCAATCCTCCTCATAATCCCAGGCAATGCTGTACTCCACGCAGTGACAAGCTACAAAGACGTAAGTGCAATTCTGCCTGTGGGTGGTGCAATCGGTCTTGTTATTCTGAGCGTCATCCTGACGCTTATAGGAGGCATTATTCCTTCAAGAATAGCAGCAAAGAAAGATCCTGTTATAGCACTGAGAACTGAATAACAGACAATTACAGAACCGGGGCACCCGCATTTGAGCAGGTGTCCCGGTTTCAACGTTACACCATTGTTACACTATTCTTACACTTTTACAAAATTATTATTACACTATTTTTACACTTTTTATTACACTTTTTAGCTTCGACTTCAAATTGCATTATTTCTTCCTCTGTGCTTTAACATGTGTTTGCTCCTAGAGATGTATTGTTCCATTATTTCAAAGTTTAAAATGCAATATAATACCGATATTTCAAAGTTATAATTGCGCTATACTACCGATATTTCAAAATTTCAATTGTATTATACTACCATTATTTCAATCTTTC
>CADAXH010000148.1:0-3408 GCA_902791785.1 uncultured Ruminococcus sp.
TATATTTGTCTATTGCAAAAGCGAATGCAGTTTTTACCGCTCTGTCGGGTGAGCCGCCGTACTCAAGATAACTTGAGTTGTGGTAGTACTCAATCATGCTTATGTCATTTGAAAAGCAGAATGAGATTTCAGCCTTGAGGCTGTATTCCGGTTTGTCAGGTCTGTCGCGTCCGGACTGCTCGGTTTTCCAGAGCTGAACAGGTGTGAAATATTTGCCGCCTGTGACTCTTTCGATGTAGTCAGCAATTCCTTCCGGATATACATATTCTTTTTCGTCAAAGCCGCCTTCAGACAGCTGCCAGCGGAATCTGAATGTGAGTCCCGCATTGACCACTGCCTGTCTTTCAAGCATTGTTTCAAAGAATACTTTCGGAATATTTGTGTCTGTGAAAACGTCTATGTCGGGCTTCCAGGTTACAATTGTTCCGTGCTGCTTTTCTTTTCTTCCGAGTGGTCTTGTTATAAGTTCGCCTTCCGGATAACCTTTTTTGAAGTTCATCTCGAGAACTTCGCCGTCCCTGTAAGACTGAACCTTCATGAATTCGGAAGCGTACTGGGTTGCAGCCGCACCGAGTCCGTTGAAGCCTAGTGAGAATTTGTAATTGGCGCCTTCGTCGTTGTTGTTGTATTTGCTTCCTGCGTACAGTTCGTTGTAGACGAGCTCCCAGTTGTATTTGCCTTCGGTCTCATTGTAGCCAAGAGGAACGCCTCTTCCTGAGTCTTCGACGGATATGGTTCCGTCTGTGAGAACTGTTATGATGATCTCGTCGCCATACCCTTCACGGGCTTCGTCAACCGAGTTAGACAGTATTTCAAACACAGACTGTTCACAGCCTTCAATGCTGTCTGAACCGAACATGACGGCGGGACGGGAACGGACTCTCTCCGCTCCTTTCAACATGGTAATGCTGCTGTCGTCGTAATTTTGTTTTTTGCTTGCCATTTGCTACCTTCCTAAAATATGTCCAACAAAAATGTATGAAATATGATATAATACTATATGTAGTTGTTTTCTTAATAATTCTACCATATTTGTGCGTTTCGTTCAATAATATTAAGATATTGAGGAGGGTTTTGTCAATATTATGGACAGGTTAAAAAGCATATTTGAAAAAGAAAATATTGAATATTTTTCTCCTCTTCCCATAGATGTCTGCAATGTAAGAAGAACTGACGTTATTGAGAGGGCGGGTCTGAATCCTGACGAAGTCAGAACCGTCATAATGTTCCTTGTCCCGTATTATGTAAGAGACGAGCAGATAGGGAACATTTCCCTCTATGCCAGAAGCTGCGATTACCACTACTACATGGACGATCTTTTCTCCAGGATTATTCCCGAACTTGAAAAAGAGTTCAGTGTCCGTTTTGCAGGATTTGCAGACAAGTCCCCGATTGAAGAGACAGATGCCGCAGCCAAAGCGGGGCTCGGTGTCAAAGGGGACAATTATCTTCTCATTAACGAAGAATACGGCTCGTATGTTTTTATAGGGGAAATAGTGACTGAAGGCTCACCTGAGCTGTTCGGGTGCGAACAAAACAGGAAATATGAGATAAAAGAATGCATGAAATGCTCCAGATGCAAATATGCCTGTCCAATGAATAAAGACAATATGCCGTGCCTGTCATTTGTGACGCAGCAGAAGGGCGAACTCCCGGAAGAACAGAAAGAATATATAAGGAAATACGGTTCGGCATGGGGATGCGATCTGTGTCAGACGGCCTGCCCATTGAACACAGGAGTCAGCGAAACGCCAATCGAGTTTTTCAGAAAAGACCGGATTGCAAATCTGGACATTGAAACGCTTGACGCCATGAGCGAAGAAGAATTTCAAAGGCGAGCTTTTTCATGGAGAAAGCGCGCCACAATAAGAAGAAATCTCGAAATACTGAAGTAAGGGGGAACAATATGGTAACTTTTGTCTACGGACGCGCCGGTTCAAAAAAGAGCACGTTTTTGTTTGAGCAGATGAAACAGCCTACAAAGGCGAAAAACAGACTGTATATTGTTCCTGCCCGCGAAGAAGTTAACGCACAGCACTCCATTGCAAATGAAAACATAGCGGAATACGTCGAAGTCATGACTTTCTCAAAGCTGTGCAACTACATCTTTCTCAATCGCGGAGGACTCTGCGAAAACTATATAACCCCGGGCATGAAAAAGGATCTCATGTACGGAGTCATCAGAACCAACCTGAAATCTTTTAAGAAATACAACTCAATATCCAAAACAGACATTTCTGCAATTGAAAAACTTGTTGCAGGAAGAAAAGAACTGCGCTCAAACCTCATTACGCCTGAACTGTTGAAACAGGCTTCTGATGAACTCGAAGGACAGGAAAACGAAATAATGAAAAACAAATTCGATGATCTGTCCAGGATATATACACTCTTTGACCGTGAAATAGAGAAGAACTGGAAAGACCCGGATGGCATGATGGAAGCTGCAGCAAAAAGGGCGAAGGGCATTTTTTCGGACTGCGACGTATATATTGATTCTTTCAATGAATATTCCAATGCAGAGTTTCTGATGCTGAATGAGATATTCGATTCGGCCAACAACATTTCTGTCGTATTCAGCTTCATACCAGAGCAGGACGCATTATCAAACACATTCCTGTCAGCTGCGAAAACTGAGGAAAGAATTACAAATCTTGCAAAGAAATACAACAGACCGATCACAAGAATCGTCAATAAGAATTCATCAAACTATACAAGCGAGGAGCTGAAATTCCTTGCTGAAAACGCATTCAAGAACTATCCGGGCGAAAAGATGAGCCTGAACGACAGCGACAGGCACATTTTCGTCACTTCGTGCTCAAACATATATGCCGAGGCGGAAGCCGTCTGCGCAGATATCTGCAAAAGAGTAATGAATGGTGAAAAATACGGAGAGATGGCAGTGCTCGTAAGAGACACGAGGGTCTTCCAGGGCATCATCGACGCGGCAATGAAAAAGTACGAGATACCGTTCTATCTGTCTGACAGACCGAGCATTACAGGAATGCACCTTGTTAGATTCATCGACCAGGTGTACCAGGCGCTTATATACGGTTCCGACTCTTCCGATCTTCTGAACATTTCAAAATCCGGATACATAGATCTCACCCTGGACGAGGAGACCGCTCTGTCCTGCTACGTGGAGAAATGGAATCCGAGAAACCTGTCTGCATACAGAAGCGAGTGGACAAAGAACATTCTCGGATACAATTCGAGAACAAATACCGAATCAGAAAACACCCTGAAGAACGCAAACAGCGCAAGGGAAAAGATATATGACGTCCTTTCAAGATTCTATACAGCAATAAACAAAGCAAAAACTCCGAGAGAACATGCAACGGCGCTCTACGACTTTCTCATGTACATCAATGCGCCTGAAAAACTCGTGAAAGAGGCGGAATTCATGAAGCA
>CADAXH010000148.1:3441-6108 GCA_902791785.1 uncultured Ruminococcus sp.
GAGCAGTGTCTTCCGACGTGTGACGCTGAAGAATACCTGCAGCTTTTCAGACTTGCAGTGTCCGAAGTGAGCCTCGGTTCAATTCCGACTTCTCTTGACGAAGTCCTCATAGGAAATGCCGACAAAGTAAGACCGCACATGGCAAAGACTGTATATGTCATGGGGGCAAATGACGGAGTGTTCCCGCCGGTTGTTCCGGACAACGGAATTTTCACGGAATATGAGAAAACCATTCTCTCGGGACATAAATGTGAATTTCATGATACGCTCGACATCCGCGTGTCAAACGAACTGTACTGCTTCTATACGGCACTGTGCAGACCTACAACAAACCTTTTCATTACATATTCCAGTTATTCAGGCGGCAACAGTCAGAGCGAGAAGTGCATGTCGCTCAGGGAGGCTGAAAACCTGTTCGAGAATTTCAGTGAGACTGTTTACGAGAAATCAAGCGGCATAGACCTGATCTGGAGAAAAAGACCCGCTTATGAAAAATCCGCGAGGGGAAAAGGCAGAATCAATGAAATAATACGTGAGATACTGAAACAGGACGAAGAATACAAGAATTCTTTCGATTATTCGGACATTGACCTGTCTTCAGACAACTGCACAATAGAACAGAAACTGGCTCTTGAGTGCTTCAATGACAAATTCGAAGTGAGCCACTCCAAGCTTGAGACATTCATGGACTGCCATTTCCAGTTCATGTGCAAATATGTTCTTGAACTGTCGGACGAGCCAGGAAAAGCAGACTTTGACAATAGGAACATAGGCTCACTCATTCACAAGATACTGGAAAATGTTGCAGAATATGCATCAAAAGGCATGTGCGACGAAGATTTAAAAGTCAAAATTGCAGATGCTGCCGAACAGTACATGGTAGAACTGACGGGCAAAGAGAGGGAAGAACAGTCCCCTGAAATCCGCCATACTGTGGATTTCATAGCAAGGCAGTCACTGAAATTTGCCAGAGCAATCAGGGAAGAGTTTTCAAGCAGCGGCTACCAGCCGTCAGACTTTGAACTCAGCATAAACAACAAAGGCAAGATCAAGCCCATGACGTTGTCAAGAGACGGAACAAATGTGTCTCTGAAGGGAATAGTGGACAGAGTTGACACGTTCGACGACAACGAGGGCAACTTATATGTCAGGGTCATTGACTATAAGAAATCCGAAAAAACATTTGACCCCGAAAAGGCAAAACTCGGAATAAACGACCAGATGCTTCTGTACCTGTTCTCAATATGGGAGAACGGAAGCGAATACTACGGAGGCAAAAAGATACTTCCGGGAGGAGTCTGCTACGTTGAAACCAACCCTAAGATAACGTCAAAAGGCAAGGGGCAGCCTACGAGCTTCAAGGGAATCATGCTTGACGACGAGAAATCCCTGAGTGCGACAAACATGAATTTTGCTCCGAAGAATCACAAGAATACATTAGATGAAATGAATTCTCTGAAAGAAGCCATAGTGGATTCAATATTCAGGAATGTGGACGAGATGAAGTCAGGAGCCGCACAGGCAAGTCCGAAGAAGGACGGAGCAGAAGACAAAAAGGAAAATAACTGCGGCTACTGCAATTACAGATCAATCTGCAGAAAGAAAACAAAGAGCGACAACGAGGAAGAAGAATGAGAATACCCGAAAGCATATTGAGAAAAGTTGAAAAGCCCGGCAGATATACCGGAGGAGAATGGGGAAGAGAATACAAGCCAAAAGAGACTGTAAGCACAAGATTTGCGTTCTGCTTCCCGGATATATACGAGATAGGAATGTCCAATCTCGGAGTCAGGATACTCAGGGATGTTCTAAACAAACTGGATTTCTGCTCCTGTGAAGCGTGCTTTTCCCCGTGGTCGGACATGGAGGAGCAGCTGAGGACTCACAATATCCCGCTCTGCGCAATTGAGTCGGGCGACCCATTGAATGAGTTTGACATAGTCGCTTTTTCAATTCAGTACGAGCTGTGCTACACCACTATGGTCAACATGCTCGAACTCGGAAACATCCCGATCTGCTCAAACGACAGAACCGAAGACGACCCGATTGTAATAGCGGGCGGACCATGCGCATTCAATCCGGAACCCGTCGCTGAATTTGTTGACGCTTTCCTCATAGGGGAAGGCGAATACGAAATTGCTGACGTGGCAAGATGCTATGACGAATGCAAAAAGAAAGGTTATTCCAGAGAACAGATATTGAGGGAATTCAGCCATATAAAGGGGCTGTACATTCCTTCACTCTATGAAGTCGAATACAATGATGACGGAACAATAAAGAGTTTTGAGCCTAAATACGAAGATGTTCCGAAAACAGTAGTCAAGAGAATAGTGGAAGATATGGACGAGGGCCCGTATCCGGACACCCAGATTGTGCCTTTTATAGACACAGTCCAGGGAAGAATAACACTTGAAACCGGAAGAGGATGCATCCGCGCGTGCAGATTCTGCCAGGCCGCCCAGCTTTTCAGACCGGTAAGGGAAAAATCCCCTGACACAATAGTAAAGCAGGCCAAGGCTCTTGCGGATTATACGGGTTATGACGAGATAACACTGTCGTCTCTTTCAATCAGCGACTACTCAAAGATAAGAGAACTTACCGACAAGATGCTCGAATGGACTGATCCCAGGAAAATATCCATTAACCTGCCGTCGCTCAGGGCAGACA
>CADAXH010000149.1 GCA_902791785.1 uncultured Ruminococcus sp.
ACCAGCTTCACCAGCTTGTTTCAATACTGCTTGACAATGCTCTGAATCACGGCACAAATAATAAAATATGGTTGACTCTGAAAAGGGAAAAACACAATGCGGTATTATCTGTTTCAAATGAATCTGATCCTATTGATTCTGAACAATTGAATCGTCTGTTTGACAGGTTCTACAGAACAGACGAATCCAGACAGGACAATAATTCCCATTATGGTCTCGGCCTGTCCATAGCCAAGGCAATAACCGAGTCTCACAAAGGAAAAATATCTGCTGAATATAAAGAAGGTATTGCAATTTTCACCGTGACGATTCCAACAAAAAAATAAGAAAACTTCAATGTATTTTCAATCCTCATCTGTTATGATGCAGCCATCAGAAACAGATGGGGATATTTTTTTGAAAAAACAGGAATTCTTCAATTTTCATTCAATCTTCATCAATATAATGGTTATCGTAAAGAACAGAAAAACATTTTTCTGAAGGACAAGGAGATGACAAAAATGAAAAAGATTTTATCATTAGTGGTTGCAGTGATCATGATTGCTGTTTTGTCAGCCTGCACAGGCAGCTCGGGCACAAATTCACAAATCACGACAACAGTAAATACAGGCAAAACGGAAACGACTGCTGCCGTCATAACAGAAGAAGCAGTTACGGACAAGGTAATTGAAGCCGAGGAGACAACCGAAGCGTTTTCGATTACTACAGAAGATGGTGAATACACAAATTCAGGCAGCATTTATACAATTGTATCTGCGGGAACGTACACGTTATCAGGACTTCTTGAGGGACAAATACTTGTAGAAGCAGGCGAAGAGGACGAAGTTATAATTGAACTTAACGGAGTGACAATAACTTGCGACACAGATTCACCAATCAAAATCCTTTCGGCAGACAAGGTTGAGATTTCTGCCAAAAAGAATACAGACAATGTCATCAATGACAACAGAAGCACTAAAACAACAGATGATGACAATCAGGGAAAAGGAGCAATCTATTCCAAGTGCGATCTGAAACTCAAAGGGTCAGGAACTCTTGTAGTCAATGCAACATACAACAACGGAATTCATACAACAGATGATCTGAAAATCCAGAATCTTACCCTTAAAGTAACGGCATACAACAATGCAATCAAGGGAAATGATTCTGTTGAGATCGTAAGCGGTTACGTGGTTGCAATTTCAACAAACGGAGATGCAGTCAAAACAGAAAGCACGGATGCAAACAAGAACGGCGAAACAAGAGGGGATATCACTCTGTCAGGAGGTACAGTAACTGTCTATGCTGCAGGAGACGGATTCCAGGCAGCTCACGACTTTAACATGGTGACGGGCGAAGAGAATACTACTGCAACAGTAACTGTTTATACAGGTTCCTACAGCGGTTATACAGCATCCGGCGCAACTACTGATTCATATAAAGGTGTGAAAGTTCAGAATGAACTGAATATTTCTGCAGGAGTCATAACTCTTAAAACATATGATGACGGTCTGCACGCAGATTACGGAACAACGTTTGAAGACGGAACCAAAGGCAAAGGAACAATAAATATAACAGGCGGATCAGTCAACATGAACGTTTATTCACCTGAAAACAAAACTGCGGGCGGACGCATGGGCCCCGGAGGCTGGGGAAGACAGCAGACCGTTTCAGGAGCTGACGGAATTCACGCAGACTATATCCTGAATATCTCGGGAGGAACAATCAACATTGACAGTGCATATGAAGGTCTTGAAGCAAATGTGATTAACGTTTCGGGAGGCACTACATATGTTGCAGCAAACGACGACGGTGTCAATGCGTGCAAGGGCAACACAACACCACAGATCAATGTGACTGGCGGATACCTTGATGTCACAGTTTCACCGAGCGGAGACACAGACGGAATTGACAGCAACGGAACATATAAGCAGACTGGCGGAATAGTAATTGCAAGAGGACCAAACAATCAGAATATGGCAGCAATTGACGCAGACGGAACAATAACGGTTTCCAGAGGAACGCTGATCGTTCTCGGATACGGAAGAGTCAGTACGAGCGGGAATGTCAAAACATATTCGTTGTCTCTCAATTCACAGGGAAGTCATACAGTTAAAATAGACGGAGTATCATACACAATAACAAATGCATATTCATATGGAAAAACAACCTGTTACAGCAGTGTGACAGTTTCTTAAAATAAAAAAACAGGAGGGCAATCATATGGCAATTACAGTAATGAAAAGATACGAACTGAAATACATTCTGAATTCGGAGCAGACAGCGTTTTTTTGCAAAGGTCTCAAAGGACATATGGAGGAAGATCAGTACAGCAATACCACTATCGCTTCAATATACTATGACACTCCTACATATCAGCTCATCAGAACCAGTATCGAAAAACCGGAATTCAAAGAAAAGATTCGTCTTCGCTCATATGGTCTGGCAACAGAAAACTCTCCTGTTTATCTCGAAATAAAAAGAAAGGCAGACGGGGTAGTATACAAGCGGAGGGTACAGACTACAATTCCCATGGTGGACAAGTTCTTTTCCGGAAAAGCAGATATCTGTTCACAGGGTCAGATCAACAAGGAAATAACAACATTCAGGGATTATTACAAAAACCTGGTTCCGGCATGCATGATTATTTATGACCGCAAGTCATATTTTGAACCGGACGGGGATCTGAGACTTACAATTGATGAGAATCCAAGATATCGCACAAGTGATCTGAATCTGACGAAATCAATGGAAGGAACATCACTTCTTGATAAGGGATATTCAATTCTCGAAGTGAAGGTTCAGGAATCACTTCCGCTGTGGTTGACAGAAATACTGTCAAAAGGAAAAATATACCAAAGCAGTTTTTCAAAATACGGCGAAGCCTATTGCAGGCAATTGGCAAAGGCATGAATTCTTTAAGGGGGCAAATATGTTTGATTCAATATATTCTTCAACAGTTACACCACTGCAGTTCTTTATAATGGCCGGTGTTGCATTGGCAACAGGCTTCTTATATGCATGGATTATGAGTTTTCGCATCAAATCAACAAAAAGATTTTTCATTGTAACATCGCTCATTCCTTTTGTTGTGGCGGCAGTTATTACATTTGTAAACGGAAACATAGGGGCCGGTGTTGCAATCGGAGGAGCATTCAGTCTGATCAGGTTCCGTTCAGCGCAGGGCAGTGCCGACGAAATAGTAGCAATTCTTGTTGCCATGGGTTCCGGCATAGCATTCGGAATGGGATATATAGGCTATGGTATAGTGATTCTTCTTGCGTTGTCTGTTTTGTTCCTGTTGCTCAGCTATGTTCATCTGTTTGATCACAGGAATA
>CADAXH010000150.1 GCA_902791785.1 uncultured Ruminococcus sp.
TCGGCATCTTCATATAGCACTATAATGCGGTCTGAAGTATCCGGTAGATAACCCAGCCCTTGATAAATGGGTGGTATTTTTAAAATTTAATGGGGACTTATACCATGCAATTATAACCGATGTGATGATACATCGGTTATTTTTTTGCCAGATTGCACTGTAATTAATACAGTTTTATTTAGTTTTTGTATTGACACAGAACTGTAAATATGGTATAATACAGTTTATACAAAGGAGGTGTTGATTTTGGCTTTACATAAGTCAGTAGACCACAGGACAGGAATAACATATGTCTATGATGTTGAAAAAACCATGGATCCGGAAACCGGTAAATATGTCAGAAACAGGCACCTGGTCGGCAGGCTGGATGATGACGGAAATGTTGCAAGCTGTGCATATGAATCATAATTAACGTTAATATTGACTATAGTAACTACCGATATTATAATGGACATATACAACGCTTATTTCAGTATGAAAGAAAGGATTGTTTACATATGTCCAGAGTCGCAAAGGCAATAACATGCACAAATAGCGATATTAAATCATTGAATAATGTCATTAACAATGAGTTTGCATCAGAGTCTGTTAAACTACGATGCAGAGCAATTCTGATGGCATCCAAAGGTTTGCAAAATAAAGATATAGCCGCAGAGTTGAATATACGGAAAAATACAGTGGGTGATTGGCGAAAGGTATGGGAGACAGGAGGGCTCGATGCTTTGGTAGGCATACAAAGAACCGGTCGTCCCAAAAGCGAAGGAAGAAAGAAACTGGAGAATGCCATAGAAGGTAATGATAACAATCTTGTTGTTACTTCCTGCGCTGAAGAAAACGGTATTTCAACATCAACTGTTTACAGAGTTCTTGCAAGCTCTGAATCAGGACAAACCGGAGTACCGGTATTGCTTAATACAGAATCTAAAACAGTTGATATTGTTGGATTGTTCATTTCTGACGGTCAGGCTGCAATCCTCCTTGAATCATCTGGCTCAACATCAATTGGCAGAACAAGTTATGGGAGAATGTTCACCAGGGATGAAAAAGCAAAACAGATTCTTCAAAGGATTTCTGATGAAAATGGAGAAATACAATTATATGATGCCCTGAATGCACTTGCATTGCAATCACACGAACTCTCTTGTAAAGCGAGAGGGATCAGCCTGCAGAGCTTTCTGGAAAGGATAGTTCCCAAAACAGTGTCAATGGAATGTAATGAATTTCATTTGATATATTATGGTAATGTAGCAAATGCAAAAATATCCCTCGGTGCTTCTTCCGGAAATATACATTTGTTTAAGTGTTCCGATGACATCACATGGTTAAAAGAAACTGCTTTCTGGCTGTGCCTGATGGGGCTTGACGATGACAGCGCCGCTAAGGTCATTGATACCATTGAAAAGTACAAAAAACAAAGGCGCAAAGGAATGGAACAATTCCTTTGGCATAAATGTAAAGATGATCTTAATGACATTTTTGACGACAGTTCGGAACAGGATACATATTTTACGGATCCTTCCATTGAAAATGTCGTAACCGTTACAGCAACTATCAGGAATCGTGATGGTTCTGAAACATGTTCAAGCGTTACCGAATTAAATGCCATACCCTCTGCAGAGAATATAGACTATGCAACACCATTAACATTCGGAAATTCTATAGGAAACCTTGACACAGGGCTTGGTAAGGTATTCCGGAAAGCCCAGGTTACACTAATGGAAAAATACCTGGAGCACACTGTAAAAAAAACGAAAAGTTAAGCACGTGTGAGGTCGAAACGGAGGCAGGCAGGTTTTGCGTTTCTATACCGGCAACACTAAGGAACATGATGAAACCCTTACAGCGTATATGGTCATCCGGACTACGCCGCATGACAGATAAGATATCCGGTCTGGTATCGTTTGCAAATACAACATCAATTCTTAACGATATGCTCCACAGGGACGATGACAAAATGTTTGCATCCAGAACGATTGCTGATACTGTTGGTCAGGACGGAGAAGCCAAAGAACAAAACGACATTCATTTTACATCCCGTATATTTGAAGAAACAGCCTGGCTTGACAAAGAGGGAAAAGTTATCCCTTCCATGGAAATACCACCTTCAATTACCTCTCCTGAGTATTCTGAACAGGGACGGAAACTGATCGAGAATTTAAGGGATGAAGTTATAGCATCGTATAATTCCCGGAGGGTTTCGGAGGAACAGATAAAAGATAAGAAACTGATTGATCTTATCCATTGCTGTCCTGCTGATAGTGTTTTTGTTATGATAGACAGTATTGTAATTCCTTTCCAGAAAGAGCATAGGGACGTCAATGGTGTGACAGGTACAAAGCGTGACAAGAAAAGCACAAGTATTGCGAACGCATATATTTTAACAATTGAAGGAACTTACTGTTTCACAGCGGGAACAGAAAGAGAAGTAACACAACGCGTTCTTGCATATCTGGTCAGTAATAATATGTTGGCCAACAGAGAACTTGTATTTCTTGTTGACGGCGCTAAAGGTATCAAATCCCTGGTGAAGGAGTATTTTGGATTTAGACCTTACTCATATTTCCTGGATTGGTATCATTTGCGTAAAAAATGCTATGAATTGTTTTCAATGGCTTTATATGGAGGCAAGACAAACAAAGAACGTAATGCCACAATCCGATATGAATTCTTCAAGCGATTATGGGCAGGGAATGTGGATGACGCCCTGTCTTACCTTGATGGGCTCGACAAATCATATATCAAATCTCCGACATTCTTTAATGCAATCAAAGAATACATCGGTGAAAGTAAAAGAGAACACATATACAGCTATGCACTCAGGAAAGAACTCGGGCTTGTCAATTCATCAAACAGATGCGAAAAGTTGAATGATGTTATTGTTGGCGAAAGATGCAAGGATAACAGCATCAGTTGGTCTGATGAAGGATCGCTTCATATAGCGCAGATAAAGATTATATTTCACAATCAAGAAGACACAGATGGTAAATGGTTCCTTGATCATGAGGCTAAATATCACCCGGTTCCTTTGAGCTCAGAAATGATGAAACACATGTATGCAGCTTAGTACTTTAGCCTATGGGAAAATGAGGTGTTTTCCCATAGGCGAGTATAATATCTCGCAACTGATATTAAGCGTGCTTTTGCTCTTCAATTGCACAGCTCGAAAAATCTTCTGCTTTTTCCGCAGAGGCAGCAGGCACGGAAAAATCTATGTCAGTCGTATCCTTCCCATCATTTCGCTCCTTTCGGTGATTTGTTTCATAAAAGAGCAAATCCATGCTCCTGTCAGTATCATT
>CADAXH010000151.1 GCA_902791785.1 uncultured Ruminococcus sp.
ATTGACGGTTTTGCCGGTGAATTCTTTAATGAAAACATCTGCACGGAAGGTTTCCCTGCAGATAAGCTTCTTGATGCACATAGGGCAATATCTTCAAGAGTCATTGTAAAGCTGTATGGTCACTCGCTTGAAAAGAAACACATAGATTCCGTCCTTGACATGCTGGCATCGGGAAAAGACAACTCTCCTGTAATACTTCCTGGAAAGATTGCAGCATATACTGAAAACGGATTCTTGAAAATGGAACCGCAATCGGAACTTGAGACCGAGTCAAGACCGGAATACCGTTATCCTCTTGAATTCCGCCATTTCAAAGAAGGATTCGTCATTTCAAAAACGGAACAGAACATTGACGGGTATGAACTTACAGGCTTCAGCTGCTTTAATAATGAAGACATTGACAGAATCGTAGTCAGAAGCTGGACAGGAAAAGATTCGTACAGGTTCTGGAAGATGACAAGAAACATAAAGAAAGTCAGCTCGTCTTTGCCGAGCGAAAAAAGAAACATCCGTCCTGTATTTGAACTGGACGGCGCAGTTGTCTGGTACCCGGGATACCCGAGCCGGGACAACTTAAAGCAAGGCGAAGGAAACACGACAATATATTATTACGAGAAAGAGGCAAACCAAATTGAATCAGGACATTGAAAGAATCCTCATCACTGAAGAGGAAATTGACGGGATAGTAACAAAAATGGCAGGCGAGATAAGCCGCGACTATGAAGGAAAGAACCTTTTGCTCCTCGGAATCCTGAAAGGCTCTGTTGTTTTTATGGGCGAACTCATGAAAAGAGTGTCCATACCTGTTCAGATAGACTTCATGAAAGTATCTTCTTACGGATCAGGCACAAAATCCAGCGGTGTAATAGACATCCTGCTTGACATAAGAAGAAAGGATATTGACAAGTGCGACATTCTGATTGTCGAAGACATTATTGACTCAGGCAAAACCCTGTCTTATCTTGTCAAATACCTAAAGCAGAAAGGCGCAAAGAGCGTCAAGACATGCACTATGCTCGACAAACCTTCAAGACGCGAAGTGGATTTCCACTCGGACTACGTCGGTTGCGAAATACCTGATCTGTTCGTTGTCGGTTACGGTCTTGATTACAATGAAAACTACAGGGCTCTGCCTTATGTCGGAGTTCTCAAAGAAGAAATATACAGATAAAGAGGAAACATCTTATGGTAATGAAAGTATCCAAACTTGTAGGTGAACATTTCAAGGAAGCACCTGCAGACTGCACTATAGAGAGCCATTCAATAATGGTCAGAGGCGGATATATAAAAGGAGTCGGAGCAGGAATCTACTCTCTCTACCCGCCCACAAAGAGAATCACCAGAAAGATTGAAAACATTCTCAGAGAAGAGATGGACAATATAGGCGGACAGGAAGTACTGTTCCCCGTCGTCATGCCCGCTTCACTCTGGAAAGAATCCGGAAGATACGATTCAATCGGAAGCGAACTCCTGAGATTCACAGACAGAACCGGAACAGACATGGTTCTCGGAATGACTCACGAAGAGGCATCCGTTCAGATGTGCAGGGTTGCAGCTCAGACATATACAAAATATCCGTATATGATCTACCAGATCCAGACCAAGTTCCGCGATGAGCCGAGAGCAAGAGGCGGCCTTATCCGTGTAAGGGAATTCACGATGAAAGACGCATATTCCTTCCACACTTCATGGGAAGATCTGCAGGCTTACTACCAGGTATGCTATGACGCATACATGAGAATATTCAGAAGATGCGGACTCAAGCAGTTCATCGCAGTAAAGAGCGACTCCGGAATGATGGGAGGAAGCATTTCCCACGAATTCATGTCACTTACGGATATAGGCGAAGACACACTCGTAATCTGTCCTGAGTGCGGATACAGTTCAAACATGGAAGCTGCCGACTGCAAAGTCGAGCCGGACCTCTCTTTTGATGAAGCTCCTCTCGAGCTTGTTGAGACTCCAAATATGAAGACAATAGCAGATGTTGCTAAATTCCTCGGAAGAACACCGAAATCCATCTGTAAAGCAGTCGTTTACCAGGAGAACGCTACAGACAAATATGTCATTGCATATCTCAGAGGCGACCTCGAAGTCAACGAGACAAAACTCAGAAACTATCTCAAGACTGAAATACATCCCGCAGCTACAATAACAGCTGAATCCGGCATTGTTGAAGGATTCATAGGACCTGTAGGCGGAGCTGACTGCAGAGTCGTATTCGACAAGTCACTCGTCCCCGAAAAGAACCTTGCATGCGGAGCAAACAAATTGAATTACCACTACACGGGATTCAATCTTAATAGAGACTGCCCGAACGCAGATGTCGCAGATTTTGCCAAATCCTATGAAGGCGCAGAATGCCCTGTATGCGGAAAGCACTCAATAACAATCAAAAAAGGTATTGAGATAGGCAACATATTCCAGCTCGGAACAAAATATACAAAATCCATGAACATGGAATACATAGACAAAGACGGAACAAGCAAAAACCCGATCATGGGCTGTTACGGAATAGGAGTAGGCAGACTTGCCGCTTCCGTATGCCAGGAGAGCCGCGACGAATACGGTCCGATCTGGCCTATGTCCATAGCACCGTGGCAGGTTGAAGTATGCAACCTCCGTGCAGACGACGAGACTGTATCCGGAATAGCAGACAAACTGGCACAGGACCTCGACGCAAAAGGTGTAGAAGTACTTTATGACGATCGAAACGTAAGACCGGGCGTCATGTTTGCTGATGCAGACCTCTACGGAATTCCTGTAAGAGCCGTTGTAAGCCCGAAGACATGCGAAAGAAGCGCAGTCGAAGTAAGCTACAGGGACAAATCCGCAAGATTCGACGTTTCAATAGACGAAGCAGCCGACAAAATCAAGAGCATAGTTGAAGAAATGCTCGCACAATACAAATAGGAAAGAACCATTCTTATGATCCAAAACACAATTATCGGTCTGATGATTCCTTTTCTGGGAACAATACTGGGTTCAGCCTGCGTATTCTTCCTGAAAAAGGACATGAGCGAAAACCTTAAAAAGGCGCTGTCGGGATTTGCCGCAGGCGTCATGGTTGCAGCATCAATCTGGAGCCTCATAATTCCGGCCATGGAACAGTCTTCTGACATGGGCAAACTGTCCTTTGTACCTGCCGTAATAGGATTCTGGTTCGGAATACTGTTCCTGCTCGCAATAGATGCACTGACTCCTCACCTTCATGCCAACTCAAAAGAACCTGAAGGTGTAAAGTCGAGACTTAAGAATACGACAATGCTCGTTCTTGCCGAGAAGAGACAGTTTCTTTCTCAGCTGCCCTGACACTCGCAATAGGTCTGGCCATCCAGAACTTCCCGGAAGGATCCATAGTTTCGGGACCGATGCTCTCTGAAGGAACATCAAAAGGAAAAGCATTCGGTTACGGCGTGCTCTCGGGAGCCGTCGAACCCGTTGCCGCTGCAATAACAATAATCGCCACGACATTCATAAAGTCCGCACTGCCCTACCTTCTCGGTTTTGCGGCAGGCGCCATGATATATGCCGTTGTGGAAGAACTTGTACCCGAGATGTCCCAGGGAAAACATTCGAATATAGGGACCATTTCATTTGCATTTGGTTTCACGCTGATGCTCGCGCTCGACGTGGCACTCGGATAAGAAAGAGGAACATATGTCACTTAAAACAGAAACAGCAAGAGACAGAATGGAAAAAGGCGGAGTCAATTCCTCCGCTGCTTTTTCGTCTTCAAAAGGATACTCAGACAAAGTTTATACAGACTCTTCAAAAAGTCATTACTTCTGCGTGGAAGGTATTGCGATTGAAGCACCCGTATGTACAAATTTATTGAACAACAGAACTGTAAATGCTTTCATAAAGTCCCTGGGCAAAACAAATCTTGTATTGTCTTTCAGAAATGACAGGCTGACCCTCACAAATTCCGAGAATGTCAAGATTAATCTGCCGTCCGAAGTCAGAAAAGAAATAAAGAAAGTCTACACTGAAACAATGCTGGCTCCCGGCTACCTGGGATTAGACGGAGAACATATAATCAACCTTAAGACGGGAAAAATAGGGACGCATTACGACGTCAACCTTCTCATAGGAAACAGGTGCGGATTCCCCTCCCCGATGCTCACAACACCAAAGGGCGCACTCGATTCATTCGGCAGAGGCTCATTCAGGGCAGGTGCCGCAAGACAGGTTACAAGCACCCAGTTCAATCTTCACCCTGAGCAGAACGGCGACCCGTCAAACAGACAGATATACATCTGCGAAAACGGAGAACAGATTTTTTCTTCACTGGACGTAAAAACGAATGTAAGAAGAGCTTTCTGCCACCACTTCCAGAACTATTCAGTAATGGAATATGAGACGGAAGACGGACTTTTTATCACAAGAACCATTTTCATTCTGCCTTCAGAAGAAGGAATGCCCGATGCAGTAGAAACCCAGAGGGTTACAATCAGCAACAGTACAGGAACCGCAAGGAATCTTTCCGTTGTATTCACGGGAATGTTCGGACTGGCAAGTCCTGAATCCGCCATGAACGACATCATTTATGCAAGCGTGACATGGCAGGGCGGAGTCACATATGAAGGAAACAAGGCAGTTGCCCTGACGCCAAAGCCTTATCCGAACTATCTCAAAACGCAGAAGAGATTTGCCATGGTCGTGTCAAAAGGCAGATACATGGATTCATACTGCACAAATTTTGAAGAATTCATAGGAAACGGCAATATAGAACACCCAGAAAATGTCGCTTTCCTTCCTTCAACGCTCACAATGAAAATTGCACCGTTCTTTGCGCTTTCTAAAGAAGTCACAGTCAGAAGTTATTCGGAAACAACAGTTGAAGAATACACGGGCTATTCATTCATATCAAACGGAGACGACAAGCCTTTCCTTGATTCGCTCTCCGCTTTCTCAAAAAAATATGCGGACAGTGCTTCATTTGACGCTTCATTCAAAGCGGTCAGACAGTTCCACAAGAAGTATTCCGACTTCCTTAAGATAGATACCGGAGACATTTTATATGACTCATATGTAAACAACAATCTTCCCTTCCAGGTGTATTACCAGAGCTTCATTTCAAGATCTTTTGCCTGGACCCAGAAAGCTTTCAGGGAAATAGGGTTCAGGGAAATCCAGGATCTGTTCGCCTCCATGTATTATATAATAGGAATGGGAAAGGCGGATCTTGCCAAATCCATGCTCATCCAGTGGGTTCAGAATGTTTATCCCATGGGATACGCAAACCACAATTTCTACTCAACGGGCAAAGAACCCGGAGACTGCTCGGACGACGCACTCTGGCTGATCCAGGGAGTCTACAAATATGTGACCCTGACTTCAGACAAACAATTCCTCAATGAAAAATACAAGATGGCAGGAACAGAAGAAAAAAGAAAGGTATATGATACCCTTCTTGCAATCCTGAACTACAGCGCTTCCATAAGCGTAGGCAAACACGGACTGCCTCTGCTCGACAAAGCTGACTGGAATGATACATTAAGGCTCAATCCCGACTGGATAAACGGCCCTGAAAAAGAAAAAAGATATGCTATTCAGCTGAATGAATCCAAAGAGAGTTACGGGACAAGATATGTTTCAAGTGAC
>CADAXH010000152.1 GCA_902791785.1 uncultured Ruminococcus sp.
GCGGATATTTGTATATTACATCCCAGTAATCCTCATAACCGCCGGGTCCCATTCCCATTGCATGGCCGTATTCGCACATATAATACGGTCTTGAGTCTTTTTCGGGGTTCTGTCCTCTCTCTTCGAGAGTTGCAACAGAAGGATACATTACGCTGTCAACGTCAACGCAAGGATCAACAGTCTGGATGGATTTGTCCTCATTGAATCTGAAAACATATCTTGTTCCTTCGTAGTGAACAAGTCTTGTATTGTCTCTTTCGTGTGTGTATTTTGACATCAGCTTGTGGTTCTCGCCGAATACGCTCTCGTTTCCGAGTGACCAGAAGATTACGCAGGGGCTGTTCTTGTCTCTCTCGACGGTTCTCTTCATTCTGTCAAGATATGTCTCTCTCCAGAGCGGGTTGTCTGCCATGTCTGCGCTCGGATTGAATCCCCAGCCGTGAGCCGTCTCGCATCCATGAGCTTCGAAATCGCACTCGTCAATTACGTAGAATCCGTATTCGTCGCACAATTCCACAAATCTCGGAGGGTTCGGATAGTGTGAAGTTCTGACGCAGTTGATGTTGTTGTATTTCATCAGCATGAGGTCATTCTTCATGTCTTCTTCAGTTACGGTGTAGCCTGTCTCAGAATTTGTATCGTGTCTGTTTACGCCTTTGAGTTTGATTGCAACTCCGTTAACGAGAAGTACGCTGTTCTGAACGGACACTGTTCTGAATCCGAATTTCTTTGCTATATATTCGCCGTTGTAATTTATCACAAGTGTGTACAGATTCGGGGTTTCAGCAGTCCACTGAAGCGGATTATTGACATCTTTGGCGGGCAGTTCTTTTCCGTCAGGAGTCAGTATTTTTGTTTCTGCTGTTCCGTCTCCTTCAATATCCAGTTCAAGGCTGAATTTTCCGTCTGCGGATGCCTTGATGAAGAAGTCCCTTACGTGATTGACAGGTCTAGAAAGCAGATAAACGTCGCGGAAGATGCCATTGAACCTGAAGCAGTCCTGGTCTTCGCAATATGTTGCGTCGCTGTATGTGTAGACTACAACTGTCAGTTTGTTTGCGCCCTTTTCTGTATAGTCAGAAACATCAAATTCTGATGGAAGTCTCGAACCTTTGGACATGCCAACAAATTTGTCATTGACATATACTTCAAACATCGAGCATACGCCATCAAAAAACAGGTAGTGTTTCTTTTCTGTGTCTTCTATCTCGAATTCTCTGTTGTATACGCCTACGGGTGTTGAATCAGGGACTCTCGGAGGGTCATAAGGAATCGGGAAATTGACGTTTGTATACTGGAATTTTCCGTATCCGTAATACTGCCAGCATGCGGGTACCGGTATCCTGTCGCTGAATTCCACACCTGAAATTTCATCAGGCAGATCAAGCATCGTTTCAAAATACCTGAAATTCCATTCTCCGTTCAGAGATACGTATTCTCCTCCGTTCTTGCCGCCCTTAAGTGCTTCTTCTTCGGTTAGTGACGGAATGAAATATGCTCTTGGTTCTAGCTTTCCTATTCCGGGTGTTTTGGGGTCAAAAACTACTTTTCTCATGTCTTTCTCCTATTAAAATGTTATCTTTTCCGGATCGGTTGATTCCGGTTTTGTTTCTTTCTTGTTCGGTTTGATTGAGTCAAGGACTTCTCTCATGCTCTTTCCCTGAGTCACAGCGTCGAGAGCATTGAGATATGATCTCATTATTTCTCTCGGAGTCATCATCTCGCTTGCACCTGCCCTTGAAAGCATTATGTACAGAAACTCCTTCATCTCTTCGGGAGTGACTTTAACTTCTCCGAATTTCTGTGAATAAAGAACCGAGACGCGCTTTATCAGGGCGAGAAGTTCGTCGTCCGTCAGCCTTATGAGCCTGATGACGGGATTGAACTGGGATATTTTGTTCGTGCTCTGCTGTACTTCTGTGTTGTAAAGTCTCGACCTCAGTGCATCATATCCGAAAAGGCCTCTTCTCGTGTCTTCGAGGAACTGCGGAGTACCTGCGAATATGACGCCGAGTCCTTCGGCTTTTCCCTGCATTGTGTCGTTGTATATTCCGAGTATCTTCTCGTAGTTGTTCTCTCTGGATATCCTGTTCGGTATCTTGTAGAGGTTAACGCACTCGTCTATGAATACAATCAGTCCGCAGTATCCTATTTTCCTTACGAACAGCGCCCAGAGTTTCAGATAGTCGTACCAGTTCGAGTCGTCAATAACGGCTGAAACACCAATCTGGTTCCTTGCCTCCATTTTTGTTCTGTACTCGCCCCTGAGCCATCTCAGGCAGCTTGACATGGTCTCGTCGTCTCCCTGTTCGTACGCCTCGTCATATTTTGCTATGACCCTGGAAAAGTCGAAAGATCCGATTCCGGATTCTATCTCTTTCAATGTCGCATATATTTTCTTTGTTGTTTCAGTCCTGAACTCTTTACTGCCCGGTTCAAAACCGCCCGATGCTACTTCACTGCGAAGATCGCTCAGCCATCTTCCGAGAATCTGAGGAACAGCTCCGCCGTCGCTTGAGGATTTTGTAGACATGTTCTTTATGAGTTCTCTGTATGTTGCGACTCCTGCTCCGCTTGTCGAGGCAGAAAGCCTTCTTTCCGGGGAAAGATCGGCATCTGCACAAACGAAATCATTGTCGCAGGCATATCCTCTGATCAGCTGAATTAGAAAACTCTTGCCGCTTCCGTATCTTCCTATGATGAATCTCGTGAAAGCGCCTCCCTCTTCAACCGTCTTGAGGTTTTCACATATGGATTCAATTTCAACAGTCCTGCCTATTGCTATGTATGGTGCACCTGTTCTCGGTACAACTCCCGCTGACAGGGATGCCAGAAGCGAATTCAGTATCCTCTTGGGCACCATTATGTTTTCTGCCATACTAACCCCTTTCTTTTATTGCTTTGGAAATATCTTCCAGATAGTCTTCAAGTATCTCACCGGACTCAATCAGAATGTCTCCGGTCAGTTCCATGGATTTTTCATTTATAATTCTCTCGGCTTCCATCGCCATTATTCCGCATTTTCTGCAGTAATCCGCAAAGCCGTGGTTCAAAGCCGCCCTGACTGCTTCAGCATATTTGCCTTCAAGAGAATCCAAAAGCACTGAATAGCTGTCCTGAGAAATGTATACCGGCTCGGATATTTCAACTTTCGTCTCCGGTTCTTCCTCTTCACTCTCTGCTCCGAGTTTCACAGCAGTCTCCCACGCTTTTTCTTCTATTATTTCGGCAGTCTGTATGTCTGCTTCCTTGTTTTCCGGTTCATACAGAGACATGT
>CADAXH010000153.1 GCA_902791785.1 uncultured Ruminococcus sp.
AGATCCGTTTCAGCTCCGTCTTCAGTGACGTAAACTTCTCCGTGCTGGTACGGGCTCATTGTTCCCGGATCCACGTTTATATACGGATCAAGTTTCTGAGCGGCCACCTTTAGGCCTCTCGCTTTCAGGAGTCTTCCGAGCGAAGCCGCAGTTATTCCCTTTCCGAGTCCGGAAACAACTCCTCCTGTTACAAAAATGTACTTTGTCATAAATCACCCCCAAATAAATACACAATCGTAGATTTTTTTGCTCTTTATAAAAAACAAAATTCCCTTTCCGTGATGCCAAAAAGGGAAACGGCGCCTCTTATGACCTTATTCACAAAAGACGCCAATGCTTTTTAATGCGCAAATTATATTCCATCAGTTTTTTCCAGTCAATACCCTTTTAGCATTTTTCTGAAAAATTTTTACAAAAACACAGTCATGTTTTTTCCGGGCTGCACATTTGTTTTCTTGACTAGTGTTCTACGAGGTGGTAATATTATTAACTACAAATATTTTTATACGCGCGCGGAGGTAAACATTTATGAAACTGGTATTACTGGCTGATGTCAAGGGACAGGGAAAAAAAGGACAGCTTATTGACGTATCCGACGGATATGCGCGCAATTATCTGCTTCCGAGAAAACTGGCTGTTGAAGCAGGCAATCAGGTCCTGAGCGAAATGAAGAGCAAGGAAGAAGCAAGAAAACACCAGGAAGAAGTTGATCTTGCAAATGCCCAGAAACTCAAAGAAAAGATCGAGAGCTGCCAGCTGGTCATAAAAGCCGCAGGCGGCGAAGGCTCAAAACTCTACGGAGCAATCACATCAAAGGACATAGCAGAAAAACTCATGGAACAGGGCATTGAAGTGGACAAGAAGAAAATAGTGCTCAGTGACCCGATCAAATCATACGGAAATTACACTGTTGACGTAAAACTCCATCCATCGGTTGTTGGAAAAATAAACGTCATCGTCACACAGTAAAGAGGACACAATATGGCAGAATTAGACAGAGCATTGCCCTTCCAGGCACTCGCCGAACAGAGTATCATAGTAAAGCTTTTCATGCATCCGGAGATGTTCCCCGATGTTGAGAAAAAACTTATGCCTTCGGATTTCTACATGAAGAAATTCGAAATAACTTTTGATGCCATGAAAACGGTGAACATGGAACTCAACGGAATTGATTACGCATCCGTCATGAACCGTGTAAAACAGACTCTCACCGAGACCGAATTCAAGAACTACACAGATGAACTTGAGTCCTTCATAAAGGCATTTCCCGACTCAAACAATATGGACGACTGGGTAACACTGGTCAGAGACAGCAGCATGCTGAGAAAAATTGCGAAGGTATCCAGTGAGATTGAAGCATCTGCGCTTGAACGCGGAGCCGACGTAAATCTTGTTCTCGACAACGCTGAGCAGAAGATCTGGGAACTCAGAAACAACCGCGACTCAAATGAATTCGTCACAATTCATGATGCTTTGATGGAGACATTCAAGCACATTGAACTGTTCAAAACAAACCCGGAAGAAGCTGCGGGAATTCCGACAGGCTTCTCTGCCATTGACGACACAATCGTCGGACTCGGAAAAGGAGACCTCGTCTTCCTCGGCGCAAGACCCGGTATGGGAAAGACGAGCTTTGCGCTGAATATAGCGACAAACGTAGCAAAGAACACGGGCAAAGCAGTTGCAATATTCTCACTCGAGATGTCCGCAGAACAGCTGGCGACAAGAGTACTTGCGAGTGAAGCCATGGTAGACAGCTACAGCCTGCGCTCCGGAAAACTGACCGGAAACGACGAGACCCAGATCGGTTATACAGCTGCCCAGCTCTCTAAAATGAACATATTCATCGACGATACATCAGGCATCACAGTCATGCAGATGAAGTCCAAACTCAGAAGACTGAAGAATCTCGGACTTGTAATTGTGGACTACCTGCAGCTTGTATCGAGTGACAAAAAAATAGAAAACAGGGTTAACGAAGTATCCGAAATAACGAGAAGCATGAAAATAATGGCAAAGGATCTGAAAGTTCCTGTCATCTGTGCCGCACAGCTCTCAAGAAGCAACGAAAAGAGAGGAAGCGGAGACAGAAAGCCCATGCTGTCTGACCTCAGGGAATCCGGTTCAATCGAGCAGGATGCTGACATAGTCATGTTCCTTTATTCGGACAAGTATTACGACAAGGACAACGTAAATCCCGAAAAGGCGAATGTTGTTCAGTGCATGATTGCAAAGAACAGACACGGATCAATCAAGACAATTGATCTTGCATGGTCGCCTCAGTACACGAAATTCTCAACTCTGGCTACTAATATTTCTGAAAATGAATGATTTGAAATTAAGACTCCCCGATGACATTGACCATGTCATCGTAGGTTTTTCAGGAGGTCCTGACTCTGCTGTTCTCCTCGACGTGCTTGTTAAGAAACTCGGTTCTGACAAAGTTACGGCAGTTCACGTTAATCACATGCTCAGAGGAAAAGAAGCAGACATGGACGAGCAGTTCTGCAAAAAGACATGTGAAAATTACGGCTGCGGTTTTTATTCCGAAAAAGTTGACGTAAAGGCACTGTCGCAGGGAAAAGCGGTCGAAGAGACTGCGAGAAACGAGAGATACAGAATTCTCGAAGAATATGCAGACAGACTGAATATACGTTATATAGCCCTCGCCCACACGTCGAGCGACAATCTGGAGACGGTTCTTTTCAACTGCCTCAGAGGAAGCGGAATCAACGGAATCAGGGGTATCCCGTACACAAGAAAACTCGGTTCTCACGATATAATCCGCCCGCTCATTGAAGTGACCAGAAATGAGATTATGGGATACATTCAGGATAGTGGCCTGGATTATGTCACGGACAAGACAAATACCGACACCCACTATACAAGAAACTTCATAAGACAGAAAGTTGTTCCGCTGCTGAAAGAGATAAACTCAGCTGCAGAATCGAACGTCACTTCTCTGTCAGACACTGTTTCTTCAGACTGTGAATTCATTGACGGTTTTGCCGGTGAATTCTTTAATGAAAACATCTGCACGGAAGGTTTCCCTGCAGATAAGCTTCTTGATGCGCACAGATCAATATCTTCAAGAGTCATTGTTAGGATGTACGGTCACTCGCTCGAAAAGAAACACATAGACTCCGTCCTTGACATGCTGGCATCGGGAAAAGACAATGCTCCGGTAATACTGCCCGGGAAAATGGCAGCATATACTGAAAACGGATTCTTGAAAATGGAACCGCAATCGGAACTTGA
>CADAXH010000154.1 GCA_902791785.1 uncultured Ruminococcus sp.
AAGCAAATCTCTGGATATGCTGCTTTTTTCTGCACGCTCATTTGTTGACGGAAATCCCGAAGAATTCAATACCGTAATCAATGAATATAATCGAACACAAAACCTGAACATTGTCATGGATGGTGTGACTTGCTATCAAAAAATGGTGAACAGCAAAGAATATCACGTGTCTATGGGAATCAGGTTCATTTCAACATCGTTTTATCGCAGGCAGGGACTGAAATTCAGGGAAGGAAAACTGCGCGAAGATGAAGGAATTGCTTTTCTGTCCGTTGTCTTGGCAGAACGCGTCGAGATACTTGATAAAAGGTTTTATCAGAGACGTTATCGTCCGGGTTCGGCAGTAACTGCAAAAACAGATATGTCATCACTGCTTGGATATGCATCAGCATTTTCTGAGCTTGCAGAAGCATATAACCAGAGAAAGCCGTCAGGCGTCATGGGTGAATTATATCTGGAAAGATTAAAGCTGTATCTGGAAAGAGTCATAAATTCGTTCATGCACTCCGATCCTGAGAAAAAAGAGCAGATTTTCCTGGAAACTCAACGGTTTTTAAAGATTGGAATCAAATGTGGTGTCCCGTTTGAAAAAAAGCTTATAATTGCAGAGCGCAGTCTTTTCAGGTATGAAGCATATCTTCGAAAACAAAAGAAAAGGAACTTGTTCAAAAGTCGCATTAAGCGTTGTGTAAGTTGGATAAAGCCTCGTTCTTCCAAGTAAAAACATTATTCCTGTCGAGACAGATATTACGGGGCTTGTTCTCGATGATTACTTGAGGTTTTTTAAAAAATGAAAGAGAAGAAATACATTTCTGCAGCGGGCATAAAACTAGAGTATGGTTTTACGGATTCAATGATAAAACAATACCTGGGAGAGCCGGACAAAAGAAGCATTAATCCTTACTATCATACTGCTCCGATGGAAAAACTCTGGCTTATTTCGAAAGTGGAAGAAGTCATTGAGAATCCCGAAGTCAAATCTAAACTTGAAAAGCTTGAAATCAGAAGACAAAAAGCCAAAGAGAAAAAAGAATTACTGCTTATTGAAAAACAAAAGCGTATTGAAGAAACAGCGGAGTTGCTGAACGCATATTCTTTGGAATATCTGGTTGATTGTTCAAAAAAATATCCGAAGGAGTATCACGTTCACTGCGGGCCCACAAACAGCGGAAAAACGTACAATGCTCTGAAGAATGTTACTGCATCAACAAAAGGACAGTATCTCGGTCCATTGAGACTGCTTGCATATGAAACGGCGTACAATCTGAACAAAAGAGGTGTGCCATGCACACTTAAGACAGGGGAAGAAGAAAAAAGGGTAGACGGAGCCATTTTCACAGCATCAACAATTGAAATGGCGGACCTTCGCAACGAAATGGATTACGCTATTGTCGATGAGGCTCAGCTTATATCAGACGATTTCCGCGGGCACAATTATACTGAGGCACTTCTGCTGTTGAAAGCAAAAGTAGTGCATGTTTGTGTTTCGCCAATTGGATTGAATCTTATCCTGGATTTGTTGAAAAAAACGGGAATGAAGATAACTGTGAACAAATACGAACGTTTGGCTCCGTTAAAATACACAGGTTATCTGCTCTCGTTCAAGAACCTGAAAAAAGGAGATGCGCTGATTGTTTTTTCGAGAAGAAGAGTTATAGAAGTATCTGACATGCTCGAAAAAAAGAATATATCAACGAGCATGATATATGGCAATCTTCCTCCCGCCAATCGTCTGGTTCAAGTTAATAAATTCAACAACAAGGAAAGTGATGTTGTGGTTTGCACTGACGCAATAGGGATGGGAGTCTCTCTTCCCATTCACAGAGTTATTTTCCTTGAAGACAAAAAATTTGACGGACAAAAAGTCCGCAAGCTTACAAATGAGGAAGTGATGCAAATTGCCGGAAGAGCAGGCCGCTATGGACAGTTTGAAGACGGGGAATACCTGTTCTGGCATGAAATACCAAACACACAATTCAAGAAACAGGACAAATCTTTGACAATTTCCATTCCGTTTCCGAAAGAATTCCTCGACTCCGATATTGATTTGGATCTGATGCTGTCGACATGGAACAATTTGAATGATTCCGATCAGATTAAGCACCAGAATCTGAAAATAGCATATGATTTGTTCAAAGAGATTTCTCTGATGTATACAGATTACAACAGATACAAGAGACTGGTGTTTTCTCTCATTACATGTCCTTTCGATGTGAATAGCTACGGTTTGCTGTATTTGTGGCGTGAATATGCATTTGCCGTATTGGATAATCGGGAATTCGATTTGCCCATCCACTATCACCTGAATACATTGAGCGAATTGGAGCACTATTACAAAGAAATTGAGCTGTATAATCATATGGTGCAAATAGCAGGCAAATATCCTGATACAGAAACACTTATGGAAGAAGTCAGCTCGATGATAGACCAGAAAATACTGGAAAACAAAAACAGATTAAAAGAGAGAAAAAACAAAAAATCAAAAAACAAACAAACCTGAACGGCGGACAACCGCCGTTTTTGTATTAATGTTACAACATTTTTGTGGCATACACCGAGTTTGAGTTATATAATATTGTTGAAGAAAAACAAAGTTTTACAGTGAAAGGCTAGACTCATGGAAAAATCAAAATGGATTACCTGCAGAACTGAGACTTCTGTCCCGATAATCAAAAGAACATTTGAATCCGGTAACACGGAAAGGGCTGTTATTGAAATAACAGGTCTTGGATATTTTGAACTTTTTATCAACGGGAAAAAGGTCAGTGATGACAGGTTCACTCCTGCATTTACTAACTACGGAAAAAGGGATACAACCAGATTCACTTTTCCGCTTGATCATGATATGAGACAAAAAGTGTTCTATCTGAAATATGACATTAAGGACTATATTATTGACGGAGAAAATGTACTTGAAATATATCTGGGACCGGGATTCTTTGTTCAGCATCTGAGAGTTGGCGAAGGGGATATGAGCTTTGGCCAATACACAATGGCAAGATATGAGATTGAACTGAAAAACTCAAACGGCACAGAACACATTTATTCTGACGGAACCGAAAAATTTACGAATTCCAATATTCTTTTCAGCAATCTTTACAGAGGAGAAGTTATCGACGCAAGATATAAAGATTATGAGGAAAAAGAAGTATCGGTTGTCGAGTCATTTGATACCGAAATGGTTGAACAGACATGTCCGAAAGACAGGGTTGTATACACAATTGTTCCCGAGCTCATAAATAAAAACGG
>CADAXH010000155.1 GCA_902791785.1 uncultured Ruminococcus sp.
GGATCTGGCAAGACTGCTGGGGTCAATGGGAGTCTGCGTAAGGTCGGGAAAACACTGTGCGCATTTGATTCATGACGAACTTGGATTTGACACAACCCTGAGAGTTTCCCTCGGACTGTACAATACAGAGGAAGATGCTGAAAAGCTTATCGAATCCCTGGTTTATCTGAAAGGCAGGTACGGCCGTGTCAGATAACTTCAAAATGGAAGAAAAACTGTTTGCCATAGACAACGAACTTGACAGATTTGACTATCTGACGGACATTGCCCTTGCGGGAGAAAAGATGAATCCCGATGATATCAGGGATGAGAACAGGCTCGTATCATGTGAAACAAAAACATGGTATACCCTGACAACCAGATCTGACGGCAGGATAGAATTGAGAGCCGAAAGTGATTCGCTGTTTGTCAAAGGGCTTATTGAAATAATGGCAGAAATCGTCAGGCAGACAAGTGTCGCTGAACTTGCTGACGGAAGGGAATCAATCGGTTTTGCCCAAAGATGCTATGAACATGACATAATAGACTTGAAGCGAAAGAACGGACTGATTTCGCTTGAAAAAGAAATAATAAAATTTGCAAAAATATATCATTTTTCCGGAGGGAACCATGAAAAGAGCAATTGATGTAAGAGTTAATGTCAAACCCATTTTTTCAAATGTCGTTCACACAGCCGTATGGGAAGGCCCGTGCAGAGTGGGAACGCTTGAGGAACTTTCACCCGAATACGAGATGAGAGTGGGTAGAGAACAGTGCAAAGTATGGTATGAACAGCTGAAACAGAATATTTCAACAGAGTATGCAAATCTTTTGGAGCCAGCATACATTGAATATCCGGAGAGTTTCTACATCAGCGACGAGACATTTGATGTACTCAAACCGGATCTGAACGAGGTGGACATTTTCCTGTTTACCTATCGTCTCCCAGGCATTGAGAGACTGGGCAAGCCCATGTCCATGATCAACAACGGACCGGCACCGGTCGATCTCGGAGCATTCTATTCAGATATAGGAAAGGAATTCTATTTCGGCCACGACTATGAAGAATACAACGAAATCCTGAAACTGCTCCAGGTCCGCAAGGCAATTGCAAATACAAAAATACTTGTTCTGACAGCATGCGAACAGTTCCCGGTTTCCGTAAACTCTTCGAATCCGGATCTGTTCGGACTGAATCTGAAATACGGAATACGCAGCGCCCGCCGTTCAATCAAGGATATTTTCCCTGTGATGAAAAAGCTCAATCTGGAAGACAAGATTTCATCAAAGGCTGATGAAATTCTTTCGGGAGCAGGGGAAGCTAATATAACAAAAGAGTGGATTTCTTCAGACCTGAGATATTATGAAGCAGCAAAAGTGATGATGGAAGAGCTCGGGTGCAATGCATTCACGACCGCCTGCAAGGAATTGTGTGCTTCAAGGCTTCCGATGGAAAACAAATGTACACCCTGTCTTGCTCATTCACTCTTTAAAGACAGCGGAATTCCTACCGCATGTGAAGAGGATTTAAATGTATGGATGGCTGTCATGGTTCTTATGTATCTGAGCAGAAAATCCGTATTCATGGGAAATCCTTCACTTGTTCATGCACACAAAAGACCAATTGAGGATCTCGGCATGACAAAGCTTCTCTCAGGTCCTGCAGAAGGATTTGACGAGGATGTTCTCGAAATCAGACACGCAGTTCCCGGAAGAAAACTCGAAGGACTCGACAAACCGGATATGCCTTATGACATCGGTCATTTCACGCTTGCAGGATGGGGCGCGAAAGTTCAGGTGGACATGTCAAAGGGCAGTACAAAAACTGTTACAATCGGAAGATTCTCACGCGACGGATCTTCGATGATTGTTACAAGGGGAGAAATCCTCGGGTGCGCATACAGAGATATCGAATGCAGCCCCGCAGTTTACTATAAGGTTGAGGGCGGCGCAAGAGAATTCCGCCACGCTCTGGCTGAAGGTCACTATGGCCATCACCTTGCAGTCGTATACGGCGATTATGTCGACGAATTAAAGGCCCTGGGTAAAATCGTGGGATTCAAGGTTGAACACTTCACAAAATAACAAAATTGCAAAATATGGCAGCTCTGAGAAATCGGGGCTGTTTCTTTTTGAGCAACATTTTTTGCAAAATGCGTTTTGAAGGTATACAAAAATTAAAATAAGTGATATAATAAGTTGTCTATACGTGTATAGGCGCAAATTACAAGTGCAATCGTTAACCACGGAGTGTTTTATGATAAGGGACAAAAGAGCCAATCAGCCTGAAAATACTGATGTTACCATTGGTCGTAATCCCGTTATGGAGCTTATCAAAACCGGCAGGGACATAGAGAAGATATATGTCCAGCGCGGAGAGAGAGAAGGTTCGATAACAAAGATTGTCGCCCTGGCAAGAAACAAGGGCATTGTGGTCGAAGAGACAGACAAGAAAAGGCTGGACGCACTGTCGTCAGGCATCCCGCATCAGGGAATTGCAGCGCTGGCTTGTCCTGTAGAATACTGCACTGTGGATGACATACTGAACGAAGCGAAGGCAAGAAATGAAAAACCGCTCATAGTCGTGTGCGATGAAATAGAAGATCCTCACAATCTCGGAGCAATCATCCGTTCCGCAGGCGGCGCAGGCGCACACGGAGTGATAATCGGGAAGAGGAGGAATGCTCCCATAACACAAACGGTTATCAAATCTTCAGCCGGAGCAACATCTTACATAAAGATAGCAAAGGTTGTGAACATCGCTTCTGTTCTCGATGAATTGAAAGAAAAAGGTCTGTGGGTGTTTGCCGCAGATATGGACGGAACAGATTACGGAAAAGTCAATTTCAACTGCGGATGCGTCCTGGTTGTAGGAAATGAAGGGGCAGGAATTTCCAGACTTGTCAGGGACAAATGCGATGAGCTGGTCTCAATACCGATGAGGGGCGGAGTTGAATCGTTGAACGTTTCTGTTGCCACCGGTATACTTCTCTATGACATGTCAAACAAACAGAGACAATAATTCAGTGAGGCTTGAAGGTCAATAACCCATGATTAAAATCACGGGCTTGAAAAAGCAAGTGAAGAAATCAGCTGCGCAAGCAGATTGTTGACTACCCTAAGTCTTGAGACAGAGACTACGTTGGTTTAATCATCACACCTGCGGACGTTTGTCCTAATCTGCAGCTCTGTGGTTCGTCATTAAAAGTCCTGATGGGTAGGGACGGTGTGGC
>CADAXH010000156.1 GCA_902791785.1 uncultured Ruminococcus sp.
AATGAACACTCCATTTCTGAAAATGAACACTCCATTTCTGAAAATGAACACTCCATTTCTGAAAATGAACACTCCATTTCTGAAAATGAACACTCCATTCCCGAAAATGAACACTCCATTTCTGAAAATGAACACTCCATTTCTGAAAATGAACACTCCATTCCCGAAAATGAACACTCCATTCCCGAAAATGAACACTCCATTTCTGAAAATGTCCACTCAAACTTTGAACCACCTGTTTATTACAACAATTATCAAAGAAATTTCATGTATTCCCGATTTAATGAACAGGAATTAAGAAAAGCTCTCAGACTTCTTAAACCAAATCATGAACTTTTTGAAATAAGATTTATCGGAAACAGCGGAAAACTGAATTTCAGCGGATATTTTACCGATACCGATATACTTATTGAACGCATGAAAAACCTTTCCACAACGGAACAGGGCAATTTCTACATCACTTTGAATAAAATCAACTCTGCCTGCTATTCAAGACAGCAGAAAGACATTTTCGTCAAGAACTGCAAGATAACCACAAGTGACAATGACATTGATGAATATGAATGGCTGCTTCTGGACTTCGATCCCAAAAGACCGAGTGGTATATCGTCAAGTCAGGATCAGCTTGAATATGCTCATCAGAGTGCCTTGAAAGTGTATGCTTATCTGAAAGAATACGGCTTTCCTGAACCTATCGTGTCATTGTCAGGTAACGGCTATCATTTGCTGTATCGTGTGGAATTTTCAAAAACACCTGATAATATCAAGTTGATTGAAAATACGCTGAAATCCCTTGATATGCTGTTCAGCAACGAATATGTTGACGTTGATACGACTGTGTACAATCCTGCAAGGATATGTAAATTATACGGCACAGTAGCAGCAAAGGGTGTCAGCACACAGGAAAGACCTCACAGGCTTGCATATATCCTTAAAGAACCGTCTGAGTTGTCACCTATACCGAAAGATCTCCTGCAAAGGCTTGTCAATGAAAATATACCGTCTGAACTGCCTAAACATGAATATAGGGGCAATAAATCGGCTTTTAATCTCACAGATTGGATACAAGAACATCACATCAGCATTACTCAAACGGCAAGTTTTAAGAGTGGCGGTACAAAATATATCCTTGAAAACTGCCCTTTTGACGAAAATCACAAAGGCAAAGACGCTTGTTTGATACAATTTCAGAATGGTGCGATATGCTTTAAATGCCTGCATCAGTCGTGCAGTAATCGCACATGGAAAGATTTTCGCCTTTTATATGAGCCTGACGCATATACCAAAGAGCAGAAAAAAAGCAAAAAAAAGAAAAAATCATCAGATCCGCCATTGGAACATGATTATAATATTGACCAAACAGGCACCTTAACCATTGAGAACTTGGATTACTATTTAAAAACGAACGAAATATCAGTAAAATACAATGTTTTGCTCCGTTCTCCCGAAATAAAGGGCTTCATTGGGGAACGTCAGGACGATATTTTGAAAAATGCTCCTGCCCTGATTGAAAATGAATTAAGCAAACAGCTTACCAGATGTACAACTGCACGAATTGTTGATTATCTGAATGTCATAGCTTCCAGAAACAGCTACAATCCCATTTTAGAAAAAATACAATCTATTGCTTGGGATAAGACAACACGATTACCACTTCTTTGGGAACTTTTAGGAATTAGTGAAGATACAGAAGAAAACAAATTCAGCAGAATTTTTATAAAAAAGTGGCTTATGATGTGCATTTGCGGACTTCATAACAGTAAAGACAATCCTTTCAGCCTTGACATCTGCCTGATACTCAAAGGGGAACAGGGGGCAGGCAAAACAAGATTTTTTGAAGCATTGGCACTTAATCGTCTGTATTTCGGTGAGGGTGTTACTCTTGATCCAAAGAATAAAGACACTATCATTCAGGCTACAAGCACATGGATATGCGAACTTGGGGAAATCGGCAGTACATTCAAGAAAGACCTTGACAGCCTTAAAGCACTCATATCAAGCTCACTTGACGAATATCGTGAACCTTATGCAAAATCTGCATTAAAATATCCCAGAATGACGGCTTTTTGTGGAACGGTCAATTCTAATGAAGATGAGGGCTTCTTGGTTGATACAACAGGAAACAGAAGATTTGTCATTATTCCTCTCGCTGACAACTTTTACATAGATTATGCCGATATAAAAAGCTTTGATTTTCTTCAATTATGGGCTGAAATCAATGAAGATGTAGAAAATATGGTATCAGAGGGCAAAAACTATTCTGATTGTTTCCGCTTTAATCGTTTGGAATTGCAAAAGCTTGAAAAAAGAAACGGAAAATTCATAAAACCTTTGCCTGCACAGCGTGAAATTGAGGATATATTATCCCTTGAAACTAATGAGCAGTACATCATTGAATGGAAATATCAAACTGCAACAGAGTTTCAAGAAAATTGGGATAAACAATTGAGGAAATATTCTTCTCAACAAGTAGGTGTTGTTTTGAACTTTTTAGGATGTGATGCCCAAAAAGTATATAAAGACGGCATTCAGAGAAGATTAAGAAAATTACCTGTTCTCACTTGGCGTTCCAGAATATCGACAACGGAAACAGAGATAGAAGAAGAAGTTATATAAATGAAAACATCACTTGCTCTGGCAACTATTTTTAAGGTTGTCAGAGCATTTTTTATTTAAGACAACGGATAAGACAACAACAAGACAACATAAGACAACGGATTTTTTTTTCTTGTATTGTAAAAAATCCAGTATTTATGCGGTTTTCAGAGGTTACAAGACAACAAGACAACGAAATCGCATTTCAAACTATATATTTATATATATTACTACTATATATACCCTATTTTTTCTCTATTTTACTCCCCTATGCTATATATTATTTTATTTTTTTAGAAGATATAGAGAAATGTTGTCTTTGTTGTCTTATAATGCCATTAAATACTGATAAATACTGGATTTTTTACAAGACAACGCCACCCTAAAAGTGTTGTCTTTTGTTGTCTTGCGTTGTCTTGTCGTTGTCTTATTCAGAAGAAAAAATATAGAAAACCCATAGATTCGGGCTAATTTAACTCAATAATACTCAAAAAAGTTAGAATTATCCGTTGTCTTGTCGTTTTTCGTCCGTTGTCTTGTTGTCTTAATCCGTTGTCTTGTTGTCTTAATCCGTTGTCTTGTTGTCTTAATCCGTTGTCTTGTTGTCTTA
>CADAXH010000157.1 GCA_902791785.1 uncultured Ruminococcus sp.
GCCTATTGTCTGACCTTCTTTTATTGTGAAGCTGACATCGTCAAGAACGACCCTCTCATCATAACCATAAGAAACATGGTTGAAACTAATGTCACCAATCTTGTCAAGTTCAACTGCATCAGGCTTATCTTTTTCTTCTTCAGCTGCCATTATTTCCTGAATTCTGTCAAGAGAAACGTCTGCTTTGCTCAGTTCCGCAAGCATTCTTCCGAGCTGTCTGATAGGTCCGATCAGCATCACGTTATATGAAATGAATGCAATCAGGTTTCCTGAAGATATTTTTCCTTGTATGCAGAGGAGGGTACCGACTGTTACCACCACCACATTCTGCAGATATCCGATTCCGTCAGTGGACGACCAGAAAAATGTGAACAGTTTGTTCAGCTTCATCCACATACCGGCAAATTTATTGTTGAAGGTTATGAATTTGTCTCTTTCTTCCCTCTCTCTTCCGAATGCTCTGACAACTCTGACGCCTGTCAGGTTTTCCTGAATCATAGTTGAAAGTTCACTCTCTGCTTCATCAGCCTCCCTGAATCTCTTTCCGACTTTGCTTCTGAAAGCAATGCAGTATAAAAGGATAAAGGGAATGAATGATGTGGATATAATTGCCAAAGTCAGATTCATCGAATACATATAGTAAATGGATAAAACGAGCATGACAATAATCCTGAACAGCGAAATGAGCTGTTCAGTTATGAAGTTTCGGATATTGTCCGCATCTGAAGTGCATCTCTGTATGATGTCTCCCGTCCTGTTCTTCATGTGCCATGAATACGGGAGCCTCTGAATGTGCGAGAAAATCTTGTCTCTCATGTTCTTCATGAGAGTCTCGGATGCGTTTGTTATAAAGTATCTGTTAGCAAAATAAGAAATTGCGGAAATAAAAGCAACTGATACAACCATTGCTGCTGTCAGTATCATGTTTGCCTTAAGGTTATCGTATCCTCCGAACAGCTGTATTAGTTTTTCAACAACATCCGGTACGTTTTCTGCTCCGTCGCCAATAACGCCATCGACAACAGCACTGACAATCTGTGGATTCAATGTATCCATGAATGAAATCAGGAATGTGAATACAATGCCAGCACCGAACAGCAAATAGGAACCCTTGAGAAAATTCCCAAGCATCTTTGTCTTTGCTTTTCTACCGGTTTTCTTGACCGGTTTTTCTTTGGTCATATATTTCTCCTGTCTGAGTGGAAATTAACATAATTAATCATAGCACAATTATATAAAATAAAGCTCGCCAATTCAATACATAAACGGCATTTCGTTCTCTTCCCTTTAATATATCCACCGGGACAAATTCTGATTTTATCAAATTAAATTTTATCAAACCCATTGACAAACAAAATTCGATTTGATAAAATCTAATTGCAAAACAAAAAATAAACATCTCAAGGAGGAAAAAATATGTCATTTTACGATTATTCGGTATTCACACCAAAGGGTGAAGAAATACCACTTAAAAACTATGAGGGGAAAGTTGTTATAGTTGTCAACACAGCAACAGGATGCGGCTTCACACCTCACTACAAGCCGCTTGAAGAAATGTATGAAAGATTTCACAACAGAGGACTTGAAATCATAGACATTCCCTGCAATCAGTTCGGAAACCAGACTCCCGGTTCTGATGAGGAAATCCATGAGTTCTGCACACTCAAGTACAACACACAGTTCCCTCAGATGAAAAAATCCGATGTCAACGGAGAAAATGCCCTTCCCGTATACGGATTTCTCAAGAATGAAATCGGTTTCAACGGATTCGGAAAAGGTGTAAAGGCACTTGCAATGAAGGCCTTTGTCAAAGATAAGGAAAGCCCGGATATCAAGTGGAATTTCACCAAATTTGTCATTGACCGCAACGGCAAAGTTGTTGCAAGATTTGAGCCTACTCACGACATGAAAGATCTTGAAAAACTTGTTGAATCTCTTCTCGGTTAATAAAAATGTTTGATATAGCTATTATTGGTACAGGCCCGGCAGGGCTTGAAGCGGCAATAACATCACGCATCAGGAACAAAAACGTTATAATATTCGGAAACAGGAACCTGAGCGAAAAAATTGAACGCGGACACCTTATAAAGAATTACCTCGGCATACCCGATGTCTCAGGAAAAGATCTACGCGATCGTTTTATGAACCATTTGAATTCATTCGGTCAGCAGATAACAGAAGACAGAATAACAGCTGTTTATTCAATGGGTGACTACTTCTCTCTTCAGGGATCAAGCGGTGCTTTTTATGACGCGCAGACAATAATACTTGCTTCAGGCGTTTCAGCAGAAAAACCTCTCAAAGGCGAACAGGAATTTCTCGGGAACGGCGTAAGTTACTGCGCAACATGCGATGCACCCTTATACAGAAACAAGGACGTTGCAGTTTTGTGCTATTCAAAACATGAGGAATCTGAAGCAGACTTTTTGAACGAAGTATGTTCATCAGTGTCTTTTTTCAAGTTGTACAAAGAAGAAGCGGAAATAAGCGATTCAATTGTAAGGATTGAAGAGACACCGGAAGAAATCAAAAGAGCCGATTACAAAACAATTGTATCTACAAAAGAAGGCAATGAATACTCATTTGACGGCATCTTCGTTCTGAGGAACAGCATTGCTCCGTCAAATCTCGTACCCGGACTTAAGACGGATGGGTCTCATGTTTCCTGCGACCGCAACATGAAAACAAATATTGACGGCTGTTTTGCCTGCGGAGACGTAACAGGACTTCCTTATCAATACATAAAAGCTGCCGGTGAAGGCAACATTGCAGCACTGTCGGCATGTGCATACATTGATTCTAAATCAAGACAAAAAGATAAATAAAAGGAGATAATAAATATGGTAAATGTAGTAAAAAATGATGATTTTTCAGCTGCTAAAAAGGCAGCTGCAGCGGTAGTTGACTTTTCTGCAACATGGTGCGGACCATGCAGAATGACAGCACCAGTACTTGAAAAAGTTTCTGAAAAAATGGCTGGCAGAGTTGAATTTTTCAATGTAGACGTTGACGAAAACAGTGATCTTGCGAACATGTTCCATATAACTAACATTCCTTGTCTCGTTCTCATCAAAAACGGAGTTGAAGTATCAAGAAGCGTAGGATTCCAGCCCGAACAGAACCTCACAAGCTGGATTGAGTCTAATCTCTGATATCATGAGCAAAATATATCCACAGCTTAAACTTGAGAATCAGTTG
>CADAXH010000158.1 GCA_902791785.1 uncultured Ruminococcus sp.
TCTACGTATACAGAATGGAGATTGTCGAGATCTTCATCTCTTCTTATGGCATTCATGTCTGTATAAATGCCTTCTCCGGATTTGAATCCGTATCTGTCAAGAGCCATTCTTTTCCATTTTGCAAGCGAATGAACCACCACAGCGTCGCTTCCCGAATATTTGATGTCAAAACTTACAGGACGCTCAACGCCGTTCAAATCGTCATTCAATCCTGTATTGGGATCGACAATTAGAGGAGCTGATACACGTTTAAGATTCAATGCGTCAGACAACTTCTTTTCAAATACCGTGTGAATCACACCGATTGCTGTTTGTGTGTCATAAAGACCGAGTGCAGATTTGTACCCTTTTGGCATAAATGATTGTTTCATAAACTAGACGTCCTTTCAAAAAAATAATATGTGCGGATTGTAACTCTTTTATTCGGAATAGTCAATCTTTTTTATTCACTTTCCGTGGGAAAATCAACATATTTGTTACATTTTTACACCATGTTTCCCATCCCGGCCAGAACAGTTGAACAATATCACAAAAAAAGGCTGTTTCCAGGCAAATTTGTGTTCTACATTCCACATTATCATTTCACATTTCATACCTGCAGAAACTGCATTGAAAATTGCTCATCCACTAAAAATGTTTTTTTCTTGGGATAAATGGTCAAAATTCAGGGATAAATGGTACAAACGGGAGATTGACAAGCATATTTCAATAACGTATACTACTATTGAATATCATGTAGGAGGTTCACATGGAAAGAATTAAGTTAGTCAGGATTATCGCACCTATACTGGTAATATTCATGATAAGCGCATTGGCTTTGACATCTTGTGGGGGCAAAACCAGCACCGGTGTTGCTGTTACAGATAAAGAAACACAGGCTGTACCTGCTGCAAGCGAAGCAGAACAGTCCGTAAAAGAAACTGTCACAGATAAAGTTACAGCCGAAAAAACCAATGTTGACAACTTTGAAGAAGTTGAAAATCAAGATGCAGCAGGTATGCAGACCATAAATGACATTGAAGAAACTCTTGATAACACGGATGTAGAAACATCAGCTGAAACAACAGAAGAAATTACAACTACTGAAGAAATTACAACTACTGAAGAAATTACAACTACTGAAGAAATTACAACTGCAGAAGAAACAACCACTGCTGAAGAAACTACTACAATTGAATACTGTACCATCAGACTCAATCTGATTTTCCCTGCACTCGACAATATTCCTCGTGAGATCGTGGTGATTGAACGCAAGGTCCCCAGAGGAAGTGATTACGAAATCGAAATGCCGGAAAAGAAAGGATACATCGCACCTTTCTCCTCATACCTGGGAACAGATGCTGAAGATACTGATATTAATATTGGTTACTACACTTTCGATTATGTTGTTATATCACGTTATGTCTTTGAAGATGGCACCAAGGTCATGGACGACTTGGTCGATTGTCACCATTACAAAGATACATATACCATATACGCGGCTACTCCGTGGCCCGGTTATAAAGTGGATAAAACATCAATCTCAGGTGTAATTGATGATAATACAAAACCAATCACAGTCGTGACATTCACTTATACTAAAGAATAAGTTAATATGGCTCGCCAACCAAATCCCGCAGTGTAAAAGCTGCGGGATTTGGTTTTCCGGACAAAAGAGTTTTTTCTTGTTTTCTCTGCCCATTCAGCATACAATTCGCTGTATTGTCTATTGCGCGCCCGTGTGATATAATAATAATCTATGCAGTAATACTATTTTGGAGGAACGGAGGTGGCTTTTTTGAAATATTTTGCACCATTGCTGATAGTAATTCTGTTCTCAGCTTTTGCATACATTCTCATGAAATTATCCGTCAGATTAAGCAACCGCCTGTCCTCAAAAAGAATATTATCCCACGGTATCAGAACAAAGGATGAAGCCATGGCCCTGATGCTGGCTCAGATTGAAACAACGAAGTTCGTTGAAGATTTCAATTCACCTGTGTATATAGACGGAGTAAGAAAGAATGCTCATGCAGATGTAATTCTCGTCAGAAAAAACGGCATTTATGTTGTAAACATATGCCCGTACAGAGGAAAAATCGACAACGAAGACGACTATGTCTGGAAACGCACTGCAAAAACAAGGTCCGGGCCGGTTGAAAAAACGTTTCCAAGCCCTGTAATTGAGACAAAACATGCTGTGGCAGTAGTCAGGCACCATCTCGAAAAATCCGGCATTGATGCCGAAATGATACACGGGATTGTCATCATATCCAGACTTGACGCTGATACGATGTACGAAGACGACGGAGTCTACCGCACTCAGGAAGCCATAAAATACATAAGAACGAACAAGTCAAAATACATTCTCGAAAGAAAAGAATGCAGAGAAATCAGAGACTTTTTGAGAGAAAAATCAGTTGAATTACCGGAAGAGGAGGCATCAAATTGAAAAGAGAAGATGAAAAATTTGCCTCTTCCACTCTGATGGAAGGTTTCATTTCCGTAAAAGCAGTCATTGAAGGTCAGGAAACATGCAACAACGACAGAAAAATACTGGCTGTATATTTTGACAAAGAGAGGAAGAGTTCCAGATACAAGGAACTATCCTACCTGAACCGTAAAAGCAAAGAGCTGGGATTTCAGATTGTTGAAACAGACAGCGCCTATCTGGAATCAAAAACCCTTTCCACCTCACACGGCGGTATTATTGCCGAATGCACAGACAGAAACATACCTGTGCTGAGTGAAGAAGATATCAAAGAAAACGGTTTTTATGTTTATCTCGAAGGCATAGAAGACCCTTACAATTTCGGCTTCTGCATCAGGAGCATATATGCTGCAGGCGCCGACGGAATTGTACTGAGTCCGAGAAACTGGATGTCGGCTTCAGGAGTTGTCTGCCGTTCTTCAGCAGGTGCTTCGGAACTGGCAAATGTATATATTTCCGAACCTGAACAGGCAATAATGCTTTTCAAGAGCAAAAACTACAAGTGCTTTGCCACAGACAAGACGAAAGAAGCGGTTTCGGCATATGACACAGACCTGAAAAAACCAGTTTTTCTTGCCATCGGAGGCGAGAGGAGAGGTCTGTCACAAAATGTATTGTCCAACTGCGACAAAACAATCATGATAGATTACGGAAGAAACTTCAGGGCCGCTCTGTCAGCCGCTTCTGCTGCTACGATACTGGCT
>CADAXH010000159.1 GCA_902791785.1 uncultured Ruminococcus sp.
GGCGTATCGTCACTGTATTCTCTTGGATATTCCTTAAGTTCAAGGTCCAGTGTGAGTTTCGGAAACTGCTTTACGTATTCCATAAATTCTATGAATGTAGGGATTCTTGTGCCTTTGAAGCTGTCGCCTTTTTTGAAACCGGCATCCAGTTTCAGAAGATCCGAAAGCTTTGTGTCCCTTACATATCCGTGCCCGTCTGTTGTCCTGTCGAGCATATAGTCGTGATGAAGAACCAGTTCTCCGTCTTTCGTGACTCTTATGTCTGTTTCTATCTGATCAACTCCGGCTTCGACCGCGGCTTTGAATGCCGCCATTGTGTTCTCCGGGTATCTTGCCGACAAACCTCTGTGAGCCGCCACAAAAATGTTGTCGGTGCTCTGTGTCAAGTACTCCATTTGCGTTCTCCCAATAATATTTCATTTAATTATATTTTTTTAAATGCCCATTGTCAACTTGAACAAATTTCATATTTTCGTCATTGCGTTTGTTGTAAATTATACACATCTGTGCTATACTTAAAGCGGGAGAAGAATACTTTTCCCGAGTCAAAAAACAGGAGGACTGGATATGAAAATCAAGTATGTTACAAAACAGGTCGAAATTAGCGAAAAGTTGACAAATCTCATCAACAAAAAAGTGTCAAAGCTGGACAAGTATTTCAAAAAAGAACCTGATGTTTGCGTAACCCTTTCAAAAGTGAGGAACGCCGACAGACTTGAATTAATGGTTTCCGCATCCGGAACACTTTTCAGAAGCGAGGTGGAAGGTCCTTCATTCTATCACGACATCGATGACGCAATTGAAGTCATTGAACGTCAGATAAGAAAAAACAAAGGTCGTCTCGAAAAGAAAATGAAAGACTCCTTCATAGCTCCTCAGTATGAAGAAGAAGAAACAATGGAAGACGCACCTGAATTTGTTGTGAAGAAAAAGAACTTCAACCTCAGACCAATGACCACCGAAGAGGCAATCATGCAGATGAACCTTCTCGGACACGAATTTTTCGTATTTATTGATCAGGATACAGACACAACATCTGTTGTCTACAAGAGAAAAGACGATACATACGGCCTGATTACCACGAACAAATAAAACCGAAATACGAGAATCCCGGCAACGGGATTCTTTTTTTGCTTTCCGACCTATTATTTAATACTTTTTTTTGGTATAATACTGAAAAAACAGAGGTGATCAACGGTATGCTTAAAAAGAATGACACTCTGATTGTTGATATAGTTGACATGACTTCAGAAGGATACGGAGTCTGCAGGCACGAAAATTATGTGATTTTTGTACTTGGTTGTGCAACGGGCGACAAAGCAGAAATAAAGATGATGAAAGTCCTCAAGAACTTCGGATACGGAAAACTCATACGTCTGATTGAGCCTTCCTCTCTGAGAGAAGACAATGACTGCACTGCATTTCCTTCATGCGGCGGTTGCGTGTTCAGACACATAAAGTACGAAGAGGAACTGAAAATAAAGAAAAACATTGTCGAGCACAACTTTCACTCTATAGGCGGATTCGATTTTCAGTCAATTGAAATAACCCCTTCTCCAAAAACTTACGGATACAGAAACAAAGCAGAATACCCTGCATTTCAGGATAAAGACAACATCAGGTTCGGCTTTTACGCAAGAGGCTCACACAGAGTCGTAAAGTGTGAAGAATGTCTGCTTCAGCCCTGCTTTTTCAAGGATATAGTGGAATGCGTCGCCAAATACTGCGATGACAATAAAATCCGTGCATACGATGAAGAATCGGGAATCGGTACAATCAGACACCTTTTCATAAGGTGCGGAGTTGAGACAGATGAAGTGATGGTATGTCTCGTTTCAAGAAAAGACAAACTTCGCAATGAATCGGATCTGATCAGTTCCCTTCTGAAAACAAACCGGAACATAAAGAGCATAATACTTGACATCAACAAATCTAATTCAAATGTGATTCTGTCAACGGAATACAGAGTCCTTTACGGGAGAGACTACATTCAGGAGAAGCTGAATGGTCTCACATTCAACATATCCCTTCTCTCTTTCTTCCAGGTCAACAAATATTCAGCAGAACTGCTGTACAACAGAGTAAGAGAATATGCTTCTCCGACAAAAGATGATGTGCTGATAGATTTGTACTGCGGCACTGGAACAATAGGGCTCTGCATGGCAAAGCAGTCAAAGGAAGTAATAGGGGTCGAGATTATAGAAGCCGCTGTCAAAAATGCAAAAACGAATGCTGAAATAAACGGGATATACAACTCCACTTTCATATGCGGGGACTCAGGCACAATTTCAAGCGAATTGTCAGGCAAAGGAATCCGTCCTGATGTTATAATACTTGACCCTCCGAGGGCAGGTGTTGATGCCAGAACAGTTGAGCATACCATAAAAATGAATCCAAAGAAAATTGTGATGGTTTCATGCAACAGTGCGACGGCAGCACGTGACTGCAAGCAGTTTTGTGAACTTGGATACAAGATAACAAACATTTCAGTTTTTGATATGTTTCCGAAAACCGGGCATGTAGAAACCGTAGTTTTATTAACCTTAAAAAATCAAAAATAATCAAAATTTAATCTAAAATATAGGGAAAATGCCCATTTTTAATCAAAAAAATCAAAATCTTGATTAAGATGGGCTCTCTCTTTTTAAAAGTTTATCAGCATTATAATGGTTTCAATTTATGGTTGAAGTAACAAAACGAGATGTCCAAGGAAACAAATTGAAGGCAATTATCAGCACTAAACCTCGATTTATATTACTGCAAAGCTGTAGTGAATGGGAACATAAAAAATTCTTAAAGTTCAAATTTATTTCGCCAGTTATTTCGCCGTTTGTTTTGCCATTTAGTTTTAGCAAAAATATATTATATATGGACAAAATAAAAGACATTTATATGGACAAAATGAATATTTTGTGTTATACTATATATAGTAAAAATGGAGGATTATTTATGATAATTGGTGAAGAAGGAGAATTTATAGAATTTAAAAAAACCACCGGAGAATTAAAAGACTCTATGGATGCTATTAGTGCTTTTTTAAACAAACATTGTAGAGGTACGATTTATTTTGGTGTTGATAATGATGGTTTTATTAAAGGACAGCAAATAACAGATTCTACGAAAAAAGATATTTCTAGAACAATAAACGAAGCTATAGAACCCA
>CADAXH010000160.1 GCA_902791785.1 uncultured Ruminococcus sp.
ATAAATGATATTGATAACGCAACAAGCAGCAATAGTGCAATAATAATCTTAAAACTTCTTTTCACGTTTGCCTCCCATTAAAAACCGGTCATGTCAACAAATCCGGCTTTGTTATTTGACCAAATATTTATGTCTGAACTCTGTTTTATTACGTTGGAATCCCAGTTGTTTGGATCCTTTATTTCATATCCTTTTTCAAATACTGCAATCAGGAAACCTTTCATGCCTGTTGTGTCTACAAGCATGACACCGTTTTCAATAGTGTAGTTCTTGCTCCATCGTCCCGGTTCCCAACTCCATATATACAATTCGTAATCACCGTTGAGATAGCGCTCATCAAGGTTGATTACATTGAATTTATCGCCGATCAGTTCGACCTGTGTGTATGTGAAAGTGCGTTTGTACACGTTATTGCCGTTTCTCAAATAGATGTGGAGAATACATTTTCCATCCACAACATGTTCGTTCAGGGATACAGAAGAATTTGAATTGATAACTTGTCTCTCGTTCTCATTGTCGCCGAACCAGTAATAAGCTTCTTCGGCATTTTTGACACTGATAGGTATCTGTTTCTCCCCGACAAATGAGCAGCCACGGTCTGAGTCTGCAATTTCAAGCTTCGGATGAGGCTGACGAGTGCGGGTCAGTACAGCCATACCATTCACTTCAAATTTTACATATGCCACATGGTTTGACACGACAACTAACTGTCCTGTCAGTGAGTCATAATAATTACCGTCTTCGAGATGGGGAACAGCGATGGTTACAGTTTTTTTCGGATCCACAGTACCTAGGCTCAGAATCAGGGCACCCTGGTCGCCTTCCTTTATTTTTTCATTGATATAATAGACGTCATCGACCGATTCATATGAATCTGCATCGTAGAATCTGTTGTGAAAGCGGTTGCCCACTGCGACATATTCGCTTTCGAATGCGTAGGAACCGATTTCTCCGACTGTAAGGTCAGCTGTAGGTCTGGACAGATAAAGACCTCCGAGACCTTTTTTGGCAGCTATAACAGACCAGAGCTTGGCAACTCGTACATCTGTATAATGACTGTTCGTCGTGACGTATTCATCGTGGCTTTCCACCCAGGCAATCAGTTGAGTTGCATCACCTGTTTTAAGTGATGCATTCAGAATGAGATTGGGGTTTTTTGTTGCAAAAGCACTCTTGAACTGAGCGACAAAACCGTCATCGGTTATTCTCATGTATTGTGTATAGCATGAAAGATTCCTGTTGAGCGGGGAATTGAGTATTTCTCCGTAAACATAGAGATCTTTTCCTGTTTTCGATTTGTAATATTCTTTTGCGACTTCGAGCGTGTTTTCCCAGAAATCACTTGGGTAATCGGGGTCGCTTGACGTTTCAATGTGTTTTGCGGCATCAAATCTGAATCCGTCGATGCCAATATCAACACATTCTTTGAGCAGACTGAGAACTCTGCTTTGAACATATGGGTTTTCGGTATTGAGATCCGGGAGATTGCCATATGCATAGTACTGCGTTTCAGCTCCGGATCCGGTTGCTTTTTTGTTGTGATGGAACGTCACTCCGTTTCCGTCGACGTCCTCGTTTCTGTTTCTGTACAGAATTGGTTCATATTCTTCGACCAGAGGAGATACGGTTGGTGTCCCGTCAGGTTCTTTGTCATCAGAATTTGTGGTTGCCAGATGATTGGCAACAATATCTGCGAGTATGGCAATGCCAAGTTCTTCAGCTTTGTCACACAGTTCTTTGAGATCTTCTTTTGTTCCGAGACTTGAGTTGTCACCGACAATCATGCCCAGGGGCTGATAGAAAGCCCACCATGAACCGCCGCCGCCTTTTGGTTGTTGAACAGGCATGGTGAGAATGTTTTTGAAGCCTGCATTCTTAATCCCGTCGAGATTATCGATTATCTCACGGTATGTCCAGTTGAATGCGTGCAGAGTCAACCCGTCTTCTGCCTTTTCCGGAAGCGCATCTGTATAGTTGTCTTCAAAGTCATTAAATGTCGGAATTCTTGCTCCGCATGAACAAAAGGCAGCCAATAAAAAAACAGCGCAGAGAAGTGCACTTATCAATCGTATATACTTCATTTTTACGCCTCCATTAAAAATTCAATGAAAGCAAGGAGGCTTCTTAAAGCCCCCTTGCTTCGCAAAATAGGTTAATTATTTTTTAGTAACTGTAGCAGTTCCAACACCGTCGGTGAATGTAAGTGTTACAACATAAGTTCCAGCTTCTGCAATTTTGAAGTTTTCTCCGTTGTCGCCCCAGTTGTCTGCCCAATCGCCGTCTGCACGAACTTTGAGTTCATCGCCTGCAGCAAGTGTGACTTCAGCCTGCCATGTGGTGTCATTAACCTTAGTCATAGCAACGTCAGTATTCCATCCGCTTCCTTCAAAGCTTCCGATTACACCATATGTATGCTCAGTTTTAGCTTCCTGGTAAGCGATGCCTTCTTTAGCTTCTTTGAGAACAAGACCAACACCGAATCCTGGCTGTCCTGCTGCAGAAGCGTTCTTGTACTGAGCTACTACGAGTGTGTAAAGACCTGCGCCGCCTGTAACAACCGGGTTGTCTGCCCATGTGAATCCGTTTTCATCTGCTGTTTCCTGCCATGTAGGATAGAACATTGTAGCAGGAGTGAGTGACTCAACATAAGCTGTGTGAGGATCGGAAATCCACTGTGCCTCTGCATAAACCTTTGTGTCACCATCTACGTCTGATGTGCACTGAGCTATCTTAACAGCATATGATCCGTTAGCGACGTAAACTTTTCCGTCTTTAACGAATTTGCAATTCCAACCTGCATCGTTTGTACCAACGATGATGTCAATTGTGTAGAGGTACTTAACTTCTTTTTTGGAAAGAGCAGTGTAAAGATCGTTGCTGATATCCTTAACGTCTTCGAGAGCGATAGCTTTAAGAGCTGACTTCTCATATACTGCATTGTCTTTGCCGCCCCATCCGTTTTGTGTGCCGTCTGCAAGTAGATACTGGCCATGTGCTGCCCACAACTCATGTGTCTTGTCTTCAAGAACTACTTTTGAAGTTCCGGCACAAGCTGCAAGAACAAGTACCATTGCGGCTACAAGCAGAATAGTAATGATTTTTTTCATTTTTTTTG
>CADAXH010000161.1 GCA_902791785.1 uncultured Ruminococcus sp.
TGCAATGTAAATCTGGTCTCTCATTTTCACATACATCGGCTCGTCTGTTTTTGGTTCAAAGCCTCCTGTATCAATAAGAGTTATGGACTTTCCGTTCCATTCCGTCTCGTAGTATACCCTGTCTCTTGTAACTCCCGGGGTATCTTCAACTATGGATACTCTTTCTCCGCAAATCTTGTTGAACAATGTGCTCTTTCCGACATTTGCGCGTCCCACTATTGCTACTGTAATATCCGACATCTTTTCCTCACATTCCGATTATTGCGTGCAGCAGGTCTGCACCATTTGGCCCGTTTGTTTTTATCTTAATACCTAATATATCTTCAGCTTCAGTCAGACTCATTCCGCAGAGAAACAAATCTCCCTCATGCCTTAGCATTACAGAAGGAATCAGCAGTTCTTCACCGAGCGGCTGGCCTTTGAGCTGTTCCGTCAGATCTTTTCCGGTCACAAGTCCTGCAACGGTCACATGGCCTCCGAAGAAATTGTTCTTGATTCTGTATACATGTACTTTTACGTTGCTGAACTTCTTTTCAGTCTCTTCACAAAGCTTCTTGATGCAGTCATATGCAGCATATCCGGTTGCGATAGACACTTCCCTGCTGTCATCCACTTCATCAATGAACTCAAGCTCTTCTTCGAACTCATTTGTGAAAGAAGTAATCATTCCGACACCGTTCTCAATCTGCGGATATCCGTCATACTGAGATTCGCTCGGCATGGGTCTTTCTGCAGTAATATAAAACTCATCGGAACAATATGCCAGCCCGATGCCCCTCTCTTTTCTGAACATCTGGGAATAGCATTCAACAAGGTCGATTACATCGCCCGCTTCTTTTTTATCAAATGGTTCAAGGTGGCAGAGGTTTTCTCTGTGCCCCGTCAGTCCGGCCGGCACAATTGCTATGCTCTCGATGTTTTTGTAACCTGACAGATCAACTATCGTCCTCTCCAGTTCTATTCCGTCGTTTATTCCCTTGCAGAGGACTATCTGACAATTCATCCTTATTCCGCCTTCATCAAGAGTCTTCAGGAATCTGAGGCTGGTTCCGGCATTTTTGTTGTTCAGCATCCTTACCCTCAGGTCCGGATTTGTTGTGTGAACCGAGATGTTGACAGGAGTCATTCTCATATCTATTATTCTTTGAATGTCTTTATCCGTAAGATTTGTCAGGGTGACATAGTTTCCCTGCAGAAAAGACAGCCTTGTGTCATCGTCTTTGAAGTATATTGTCTCTCTCATTCCCTTGGGATTCTGGTCAATGAAACAAAATATGCATTTATTTGCACAAGTTCTCTTCTTGTCCATCAGAAAAGTCTCGAATTCAAGGCCTATGTCATCATATTCGTCTCTCTTCCGGATTTTGAATTCCATTGTCTGAGAGTCTCTTGACACACTGATGACGAGATTCTTTTCACATATGTAGTAACGGTAATCAAGAACGTCCTTAATATCTTTTCCGTTTATTGATATGAGTTTATCACCGGGTTTTATTCCGGCTTTTTCGGCATATGATCCTCTGTCAACTCTTTCAATTCTTACCATAATGTTCCTGATGTCTTTCTTTTGTGCCTGTATTAAGGTAATTATATCATATATGGCCACAACAAAACAATTGCGACAGGTGATTTTGACCTGCCGCGATTGCAATTAATCTTTTTTAGATTTTTCTGCTACGGAAACAACTTCTTTGCCATCATATGTTCCGCATGACTTGCATACTCTGTGTGCGAGATTGTATTCGCCGCATTTCGGGCACTTTGTCATTCCTGGAAGTTCGAGTTTCCATACATTTGAACGTCTTTTGTCTCTTCTGGCCTTTGAGACTTTTCTTTTTGGTACAGCCATTGTAGACCTCCTAGTTTAATACAGATAATCGTTTTTACTGTTTGAGCAACTCGCTCAATTTCGCCAGACGCGGGTCAACGGTCTTGGCTCTGCAATTACAGCTCTTCTTGTTCAAATCAATTCCACAAACAGGACATAACCCCTTGCAATCTTCTTTGCAAAGTATCCCGTACTGGGGATATTCGAGCACTATTTGTTCGAAGAATGGCGAAACAACATCTATTTCTTTATTCTTTACAAACAGATAATCTTCGCTCTCTTCAGATTTATTACCTCTAATTGCTTTGTTCTCAATATGAATATTGAGTACTGCATGTGCAGGTCCTGCACACCTGGCGCATGGTTCGGAAAAACCTACAACTGAACTATAGTTCACATCATAAGTCCCATCACCGCAAGTTGATACATTCCCCGACAGTACAATCGGGTAGTCAAACTTGGTTTGCGGAAAATCCTGAGCTAATTGCTCACAATCTTCCTGTGTCAGTCTGAATTCAAAATCCAAGCTGTTTGTTGACCCAGCCAACAACTTTGTCAAGTCCAGATTCATTTGAAAATCACCTAAAACACATACTGCACCAAAATACAGCATTGTATATTATACAATTCGCGTTTTCCTTTGTCAACATTATATTTTTATTATTTTTTTGTCAAAAAACAGGCTCATTTTACAATAAAGTTAAGAATTCTGTTCTTAACATATATTTTTTTGACGATGGTTTTTCCAGCAACCGACTGAGCAACCTTGTCATTCTTCAAAGCTATCTCAACAGCTGTGTCCTCATCGGCATCAAAAGGAATCTGAACAGTATCTTTCATCTTTCCGAGTACCTGAACACCTATTGTCACATTCTGTTCAACAGTTTTGGACTCGTCATATTCCGGCCATGCAGCAACGGAGAGATATCCCTCTCCGCCAAGCATCTCCCAGATCTCCTCTGTAAGATGCGGAGCGAACGGATTCAGCAGCTTGAGGAAGTCCATGAACTGGCCTTTTCCGACATTTTCGGCTGCCTCAAAATCATTCATGAGCGTCATCATGGCTGCGATGCCCGTGTTGAATTTCATTTCCTCGATATCCGAGGAGACCTTCTTGATCGTCTTGTGGAGCTTGCTCTCAAGACCCGGATCGTCCTTCTCGGAAAGGTTCTCAGACATTCTGAGGACTCTCTCCAGGAAGCGCTTGCAGCCGCGCACGGAGCTCTCATTCCACGGGGAGGAAGCGCCGTAATCACCCATGAA
>CADAXH010000162.1 GCA_902791785.1 uncultured Ruminococcus sp.
AGAACTCAACAGTGTCTAAGCCTTTAACAATTATGTTATGAAAGCCAAAAAACTGCCAAGCAATTTGTTCTTGACAGTTTTATTGGCTGTATTTTGTTTACAGATAAATTACTGATACAAGAATCAACGGAATCGACCAGAACAGTTCATACAGTGCCGGGTACAATGACCACATGTTTCCTGAAACTCCGGCAAATATGAGTATTCCCATTACTATTGCTCCTATTGCAGCTGAAACAATCTTAATGATGAGGTTTGTTCTTGTGATGTTTGTAATCTTGTCACAAAGCAGAAGTGCTTTTATAAGTCCTTTAACAGAACCTGTTGTGACTATTCCCGTCTTAGCAGTTGAAACCACATCTTCATCTGTGTTGTCATTTGAACCCTTAATGATTCTTATGGCATAATCATTCGGATTTAAACGATTCTTGATGAGAACTCCGTCATCTATACACGGATCAGATGTCTTGATTGCAACACAAAGACCATCCTGGTAGAGTCTTCTCACCATGTATACGAAATCTTTGTTTGTATTATACTGAATATAGAATTTTGCAATTACAACTTCATCACATGCAAGGTACAGGATTCTTCTGTTTGTATTGTCACTGTAACCATTATCTGTTATTTCGGGATACAGTTCAAAGCACTGGTTGTCCATATATTCAGGCTGTCCGACAACCACATGTTTTCCATCAACCATGGCGTCAACGCCTTTTGCAGAAATTTCTCTTATTTCCACATCACTTGAAATCTTTGAATCAAGAGTTGCAGAGAAAAATACTTTTGACATCGGTCCGCCGAGTTTTGAGAACAGACTCGATGCGTAATAAATGACATTTTCAAATCTGGAATTGTTGTAGACCTTAATGCTCTTGAGCTTGATCTTTTCAGCCGGGAAAGCGTCTGTATCCTTGAATGTTACAACTGCTGCATTTGCATATTTTTCGGGAGTTGTTTCATTGAGGATAGCTGCACCGGAATTGTATGCTCTCATTGAGCTTCTGAAAGCCGGATATGAGAAAGAAATGAACATTGATACCGGCAGGCAGAAAGCATACATCAAATATGCATTGTTGATTGATGTAAGGAAGTTGTTTCCTTTGACAAGTGATATGATAAATGCAACTATTGCAAGACCGAAGATGGCAGGAATCAGTATTTTCAGAACTTTTTTGCTCTTCGGTGTTTCTTTTTTGTTTTCAAAGAAATTTGCAACGTGATTGACGTTTTTGATTTTGTATACATCTGAAGTCTTGTTCAGATAATTGGCAAACTGTTTTTCTTCAAGAGTTTTTTCCATTCCTTCTGCAAGGACCAATGCTTTCTTTGTCTTGGCGGAGGATATTACCTTGAACGAATAAATATCTTTGCTGAGCATGAACGAATTGGACATAAGGTTAAACACTGCGCAAACCGCGAATGACAGGTTGTACAGCTTGATTCCTTCAGCAGTTGAGAAAGCACCGGCAAAAGAAGAAACCAAAGCAAACACCAGCATCAAAAGCAACGCCGAGTCGACATCGAGTTTAAATGATGCAATTTGTTTTGCGCCGGCTATTATGCAGTCAAGAACGAGAACAATGCAAAGGAATGTAAGGCCCCAGTCAATCATTGCCATTACAGAAGAATCAGCAATAACTACACCGAGCAGCGGCAGCACTGATTCAACCATTAAAAGAGCAAGCGCAATGAGTATGCAGGCATACATCTTGAGTTTGGTCGTCTTTGCCTTTTTCTTTAAGTCATTGAATACTTTTTTGCTCTTCTCTGAGGTTGTAAGCTCGTACTTTTCCTCTATTTCCATTTTGGCTTCGCTGTCCATCTGGGATGTCTTTGTTGCATCCATCTCGCTTGTGGTGGTGTCATCGGCCAAATTTGAAACGTTGAATTCCTTACTCTCCTCTTCCTCGGAATTGAGTCTGTATTCGTCGTAATTCTTTTCAACCGGCTCAGACGGCTTCTTGTTCGAACTGGTATCGTATCCGAAAGCCATCATCATTATGGCTGTGTCGGCAGAATCGGGGTCATCTTCTACAAGAACAGGTCCGTTTTTCTTTTCTTCCTGCTCTTCTTCGACAACTTCGTCTTCAACTTCTTCGATTACGACTTCTTCGTTGTTTTCCTTCTTTTCTTCAACGATTTCGTCTTTTTCGTTTGTAAAGTTTTCCTTCATAAAAATTTTGGTTTCCTCCCTTTCAGATTTATCCTCTTCAGGCTCGCTGTCAATTTTCAACTGAACATAATCATCTTCAACTTCTTCTTCCTTGTGAAGAAGGGAGAAAAAGTTTTTCTTGTCCTTTTTGGGCTTGACCTTGTCTCTCTGCCCCGTTGAGTAGTTATCTATGTTTTCTATGACAACACTCTGAGTTTCATTTTTTGTATTTTTGTAATTCTCGTCAACATAATGTTGTGCTTCGTCAATTGCAACATTTATGTCTCTTTCATCTTCCTTTTCCTTGACTTGAGATACGTCAAGACCGTTCCAGAACGAATCGTCATCAGGAAGTTTAATATCATCTGTTGTGTTGAACTCCCTTACAGCATGCACATTTTCTTCGGGCTCATCAGCAGGCTCTTCAGACACTGTTTCAGGCTCTTCAGCCGCTTGAAGGATTTCCTCCTTGTCGAAAACAGATGTGTCCTGCATGCTGATTTGTTCTTCTTTTATTCTCTCTTCTTCGATCCGTTTGGTTTCGGCGGTATTAACGTAAAGTTCAGCCTCATCAATTATCTCGTTGACGTCCTTCTGAGGCTCTTCAGTTTTGTATCCGGAACTTGTCTGGAGATCAGATATTTTCTTCTGGAGTGCGGCGAAACTCGAGTCCTTTTTCAATTCCTCTTCGTTTTTCTCACCGAGGTATTTGTCATAAAGCTCGACATATCTGTCCGCTTCTTCTTTCTCCTTTTCGTCAGGCTGAGTGTCTGCGGGAATGGCATCTTCCTTTGGTTCAGCCTCTTCTATGTTGAACTCCAGCTTATTTGTCTTCTCGTCAATTATAACAGAACCGCTTTCATCGGACGTTTTCTTTTTTGTGCTCTTTCTCGGAGTCTTTTTCCTCTGAGCCTTTACAACCGGCTCT
>CADAXH010000163.1 GCA_902791785.1 uncultured Ruminococcus sp.
CGCTGACGTCGAAAGAAACATTTTTCCTTGACAGTATTTCGGAGTCAGAAATGACGCCTTTCTGGTATATTTTTATCATTGTACAATCCTTTGCTTGAGAGCATTCTCCATTTTTTTCACTTCTTCGTTTTTGAACTGGTAACTCACTTTATTGCAGATGAACCTTGCGCTTATGTCCATTATCTCTTTCTTGACTTCAAGGTTGTTTTCCTTAAGTGTCTTGCCCGTCTCGACTATATCCACTATGACATCGGCAAGACCCAGCAGAGGCGCAATCTCAATTGAGCCGTTGAGTTTTATGATGTCTATGTCCCTGTCTATGCCCGAATAGTAGTCCATCGCCGTCTTCGGGAACTTTGTCGCAACTCTCAGCGTCTTTTCGGTATTGTCCCTGAAATCTTTTTTTGCGGCAACGCACATTCTGCATTTGCCTATCCCGAGATCCAGCAGTTCATACACGTCAGGCATATATTCAACAAGTATGTCCTTGCCCAGAACCCCTACGTCAGCCGCGCCTCTCTCGACATAAATGCCTACGTCTGAAGGTTTCACCCAGAAATATCTCACTCCTCTCTCTTTGTTTTCAAAAGTGAGTTTTCTTGAGTCCTCCTCCATCTCCCGACATGAGTATCCGGACTCCGACAGCATAGAATATACCTTTTCTCCAAGTCTTCCTTTCGGAAGTGCAACATTGAGCATATCTTCACCTTTATTTTGCGCAAATTGTCTCCTCTTTTGCCTTTATTCTTTCTTTCACTTTTTCGTATGTTTCTTCTCTTATGCAGAATACTGTCTTTCCTTTTTCCATCATTTCAGTCTGCATGGATGCAAGCTTTTTCTTGTCCGTTTTGTCCGTGTATACAAGGATGACGTCGTAATCATATTCTTTTTCCGTCTTCATGTAGTTCTCTATGAGATCAAGGTCAAGCGCAAATCCTATGGCACCTGAGTCCTTTCCCATCTTCTGCGGAAGCGTGTCATACCTGCCGCCCGAGAGAATGTTCATCGGAACTTCAGGTACGGCTCCTCTGAAAATGACGCCGCTGTAGTACGTCATGCCTGCAGCCATGGAAAAGTCCAGATATATTTTGTCAAGCACCCCGAATGAGTCCAGTATCTCACACACTTTCGACATGTGTTCAACAGTCTTTTGGATCTTTTCGCCGAACTCCATTCCTCTGATCTTTTCTATTCCCTCTTTTATAGGGAGATATATGTCAAGCACATCAGTCAGGACTGAACAGATATCTCCGGATATCCTGTTTTCTGAGCGAAGCTTCTTTAATCCGTCACAGTTCTTTCTTGAGAACAGGGACAGTATCTCTTTCTGCAATGGCTCGTCAATATTAAGTTCATCCAGAAGCGAAGACACAAAATCCGAATCGGACACCCTAAGGCTGTAGTCTGACGAAATGCACTTGAGCGCCCTTACGGCCATTGAGATGACTTCGGCTTCTGCGTAGTCGTCTATCTGCCCTATTCGTTCAACTCCGGCCTGCGCCACTTCCCTGTAGTGGTTGTCTCCGGCTCTGTAGACTGTATCCATGTAATATACTTTTTCGTCTTCGGAACCGGCATTTCTCATGATTGACAATGTTATGTCGGGCTTCATCGCCATGAGCCTTCCGTCGAGGTCCGTAAATGTGATCAGATTGGATGTCTTAAGAAAGTTTTTGTTTTCCGAATAGAAATCGTAAGTCTCAAATCTGTTCATTCTGTACTTTCTGTAACCGTACAGCTCAAACAGCTCTTTCAATTTGTTTTCCGTCATAGTCGCCTCTATTTTGTCAGTGTTCCTTTTGTTGAAGGAATTGCATCGGGGAATCTTTTATCCGGGCTTACCGCCTCTCTCACGGCTCTGCCTACAGACTTGAAGCAGCATTCAGCCAGATGGTGAGAATTTCTGCCCGACAGCTGTCTAATGTGGAGCGTAAAACCTGCGTTTTTGGCAAATGCATCAAAGAATTCTTCTACAAGCTGCGTGTCAAAGTCCCCTATCTTCTCAGTCGGAAAAGTTACGTCCGTATACAGTGCCCCTCTTCCGGATATGTCAAGTGCCGTCATGACGAGCGACTCGTCCATCGGAATTGTGACGCTTGAATATCTCGTTATTCCTTTTCTTTCACCCAGGGCTTTGGAGATTGCCTGGCCTAGGGTTATGCCTACGTCTTCCGTCGTGTGGTGAAAGTCCACATAAGTGTCGCCTCTGGCCGAGATATCGCATCCGATCCCGGCATTTTTCATCAGGAGCTTCAGCATGTGGTCTAAGAACCCGACGCCCGTGTCCACTTTGTTTTCTTCCACGCTTTTTGCGTCAATGTCTATTTTAACTTTTACGTCAGTCTCTTCCGTCTTTCTTACTATTTCAGCTTTTCTCATCTCATTTTTCCTCCAGAATCTCTTTTATGGCAATAATGAATGAATCCATGTCGGGATCTGTTCCGACCGTCACCCTGATGAATTCTCCTGTTCTCTCTCCGGGGAAATATCTTATGAGGATACCCTTCTCTTTAAGTCTGAGATACAGATCTTTTCCGTATACCTTGTCCGTCTTAGCAAATACGAAATTAGTCTGAGTGTCAATTACTTCAAAGCCCAGCTTTTTAAGCTCCTCTTTGGTCTTTTCCCTGGTCTTCTTTATCTTCTCAGTGCACTTGTCATAATATTCCTGATCAATTATGCTCTGTGTTGCAGCTGCCAGGTTAAGCCTGTCTATGTTATATGGGTTAGTAGAATACTTGATTGTGAGAAGGTCTGCTATGAGGGCAGGATTGCCTACTGCATATCCGACTCTTCCGCCTGCCATTGAATAGGACTTAGAAAATGTTCTTGTTATGAGGATGTTGTCGTATTTGTTAATAAGCGGCAGAGCCGACTCCCCTCCGAAATCTATATATGCTTCGTCAACTATGACGACACCTTTACTGTTTGTCCTTACTATTTCTTCAATTGCGTCTTTAGACAGGGCAAGTCCGCTCGGAGCATTCGGGTTAGCTATTATGATGAGCTTATTGAGGTCACAGTAGTCAGACGGGTCAATCGTGAAATCTTCTTTCAGAGGAATAGTTGACCACGAGTACCCGCTGTAGTCACAGAAGACTTTGTAGAAACCGTATGTTATATCCGGAAAAACTACTCCCTTTTCCCCAAAGCACATAACAGCAAAATCCAGAGCCTCGTCCGAACCGTTTGAACAGAATATATTTTCCTGTCCTACCCCGAGTTTTTCAGACAATACTTTTTTAAGTGAAGAACATGTAGGATCCGGATAAAGATTCAGTGACTCCAGCTGCTCAGACCCTATTGCATCAATGACGCCCTGTGACGGCGGGTAGGGGTTTTCGTTTGTGTTGAGCTTAATATATTTTTTGTCTTTAGGCTGCTCTCCCGGAGTGTATGGGGTGAGAGAAGAAAACCTTGAACTCATGTAGTCTGACATATCTTACTTCCTGTATTTATTTGTTTTATTGTTTTATCATGCTAAAACGATAAAACAAGTGTAGTATACATTTATTTATATGTGCTGTCAAGTATTTTTTTGCCTTAAACCTGGATATATCGATGCTTAAAACGCCTATGCAGCAGAAAGTGTATAATAAAGTGTAATAAAAAGTGTAAAAATAGTGTAACAATAAATTGACAAAAGTGTAATAATAAAACATCTGCATTTGATATAATC
>CADAXH010000164.1 GCA_902791785.1 uncultured Ruminococcus sp.
GACAACCCGAACATAAAGATATTCATTCATCCCACCGCACCTCATTCGGCAAATATTCTTACAATGCCCGAGGAGACTAAAAACGTGATTATTGAAATTCTGACCGGACTGGTCAAATGACAACGGCAAATTCTACCAAAAGGAGAACTGCTTTTTCATGAGCAAGAACAAATTCTTCAACACCGAGAGCATGACAGCGATTGTTCTGTCTTTCGTTGGAGGAATACTGGATATTTACTGCCTGTTCAATTTCGACTTCTATGCGACCATGCATACAGGAAACATCATAAAGATGGTTGAGAATCTGATAGACGGAAAAATAGAACTGTTTATAGACACAATACTGTTTATTCTGTTCTTCATCGAGGGTCTTTTCATCACCAATTTCCTTGAGAAAAAGACCAGGTTCAACGGAATAAAGATATCTCTTGTAATCAGCCTCATTTTCTTCACTGTAATCGCCCTGATTCCGAATGACGATCCGCCGGGCGACCTGTCAGTTGCAAAAATGTTTTCTGCATGCGTCTGCGGATATGAAGGAGCTCTTCTGATTCACTCATTCACGAGATTCGGAAAGTATTCCTATTCGTCTACGGCCATGACGTCAAACATGAACAGAGCCGTTTCAAATGTCTACGACAGGATTGCCACCAAAGACAAAACTCTCAACTACGGAATTGTAGTGTATGCACTTATTTTCATATTCTTCGTCCTGGGAGTCACGGGCGGTTACGCTTACATGAAGCTTGTTCCGTTCCCTGTTTCAGGATTCTGGAATCTGTACAAGTACAACCTGCTGCTCATTGTTCCGATTGTGCTGATATGCATATTGCTTCTGTCATTAAAAATAAAAAAAACCAATAAAGAAAAAACCGAAAGTGAGGAACCTAAAGCATGACTTTGGTAATCATCTATTCATGTTACCTGGTGTTTATGAGCCTGGTTGCATTCTTTCTGTTCCTGAAAGACAAAGGAATGGCAAAGAAAAACGGCAACGCAGTCAGAATCAAGGAGAAAACCCTTCTCGGCTGTGTCGCACTCGGCGGAGCAATAGGCGGTTTTATCGGCCGTATTGTTGCGCATCACAAAACAGAAAAATTCTATTTTTCAGTTACGATATACTTCTCCCTGCTGCTTCAGCTTGCTGTTCTGGGATGCATGATATATCTGGCTGTAAGATAAGGAGGACCGCATGGCTAAATCTTCACTTGAAAGATCACATTCAGCTGTTTCAAACTTCAAGCTGACTCTCATATGTCTGCTTCTTTCCATCGCCGTTTCAATGGTATGGGTCGGAGTCGTTCTTATAACAACTCATGCAGTTGAACTTGCAGTAGGAATTGTTGTCACCGCAGTAAGCGCCGCTGTTGCCCTTATTTCGTTTTTGCTCATAAGCAAATTCACAAGATAATAACAAAAAAAGAGCCCAAAAACAAAAGAGCTGATGAATGCATAAAGTGAGTCTACTCCTGCATTTTCAGCTCTTTTATGATTTGTTATTATAATTTGGAAAACACATTTTTGTACGTTTTTCTGTACAATATATTGACATATTCATCGTGCCATGATAAAATCAACTTACAAAAAGCGGAGGTGAAAAAAATGATTGCTGTTAACTATTCCACTATCAGAAATGATTTAAAGAATTATTGTGACAAAGCCACTGATCTCGGTGAAACCATTATCGTTACGCGTAAAGAAGAGAAAAATGTTGTTATACTGAGTCTTGAGCAATATAACGATTTAATACGACAAAAGAATAATGCGGCTTACATGGGGATGCTTCAGAAATCGATGGCCGAATTGACCGAAGGAAATATTCATCTTCTCCCTCTTGAGGAGCTTAAGTGAATATCATCTTTACTCATACTGCATTTGAGCAATATACCGAATGGCAAGCCACAGATAGAGCAACCTTAAAGAAAATCAACGAACTCATTAAAGATATCTCCCGGAACGGGGTATCTCAAGGCATGGGAAAACCAGAGCCTTTGCGTTATATTTCCGCTTGGAGCCGTAGAATTTCACACGAACACCGCTTGGTTTACAATCTTGATTCAAACAAAAATATAGTAATTATTGCCTGCAAAGGACATTATGAAGAATAGACCGGTTAATGCCAATGTAATTACATAATTCTCGTTAACTACTCAGTTATTCCATGGCTGAGTAGTTATCGTTATTTTGTGGCAATAATCTTATATGTGCCTGATTTCAGTGTTTTCACTTCACTCTTCCAGCCTTTTGGTAGGATGAGTTTTGCTTCGCTTCCAACCGGGATAACTACATCCAGCACTGCTCCAGATTCAGTGAATGTCGTGTTGCACTGAGCAAGACCTCTGACAGTATCGATGCTGCATTCCACGTTGCCGTATTTTCTTATGAGCGCAGGTCTGAGCAATATTCTCCTGTACCCCGCGCCTGAATAATCCGTTGAGATTCCTCCGACATACTTGTAAAAGAATTCCGAGACGTCACTGAACATGTGGTGATTGTGCGATCCGAGCCCGTTCCAGCATTCATAAAGAGTGGTCGAACCCATGTCCACCCAGTGACCGTAACTTGGATATTCAGGGCCTCTGAGCATATCCAGACAGCACTCTGCTTGTCCGGTCTCACCCATAGCATTGGACACTGCTTTCATACCGAGCACTCCGAAGTCCAGTTTTCCGTCATTGTCGACTATCTGTTTTTTCAGAAGCTTTGCGTAGAAAGCCTTTTTTCCTTTCGGATAAAGACCTCTGTAAATAACAGTTCCCGTCGCAGTCTGGCAGTTCCCTTCAGGCATCCCATCTTTGTCAATAAAGCGTGAAATGAAGGCCTTTTTGATGTTTTCAGCCAGTTCTCCGTACTTTCTTGCGTCTTTGCTCCTTCCGAGCGTTCTGGCCCATTTCTGAGCATTGACCACAGCGCTGTAGTAGTAGCCCGTATCCGTAATTCTCACCGGACATTTGTACGAAGACATGTTGACGGATATTGCAGGCCCGTCAAAAGGAGGACACCAGTCACCGAGTCCGAACTGCGCAATGCAGCCGTCTGCAAGATTTGTCATGTTGTCTATGTGTCTTGTGAGCTCCTC
>CADAXH010000165.1 GCA_902791785.1 uncultured Ruminococcus sp.
AAAGTGTGAAAAGTACCTCGATAAAGGTATCGATATTCTTTATATCGCTTGCACTGATGCTTTAAGTGGCACCAGAGCGGTCTTTGAACTAGTAAAAAGAGATTTAGAAGAAAAATATCCAGATAGAACAATCCTTTCTATTAACTCATGCCGCGCTGAAATGGCGTTAGGTTTAATGGTGGTGGAAGCCGCTAAAATGCAAAGAGAAGGTAAGCAGCCGTTACCTGAAACTGCATCAAATGTGAAGTAAATGGTTGAAGATAGATCATCGCTCACAATAACTGTATAAGCGCCTTGTGCTCTGTCAAATAATCCATACAGTGCATTAATCACAAGAGAAGCTGTCCCCGTTGAATTGAGTTCGGTGCGTACTTCCTGCGAGTAGTAAATATGTCCCGGTGCATTGTTGAAGAATGATACATATTTGCCTTTGCCTGCATATACATCAATGTAAAAGTCTTCAAGTCCGTCAGGGCAGACTACTTCTCTTCTGGATATGTATCCGACTTTGTCCTCATACTTATCAAAGACAAGCATTTCAAAATCAAACTTGACTTCTACTGTATCGGTATAGGTGATGCTTCTTCCTGTTTCGTCTTTTATTACTATCTCTATTTCATGTGTTCCGGGGGTTGAAAAATGGATGTCACCGAATGTGACTTCGCAGTTATCCGGAACAACAATGAAATCACCTGCGGTATATGTATATCCGGCATAGTAGTCCTGTTCCACTTTTTCAAATTCAGAGTCATTTGCAACCACATGAACTGTTCTTGTCAAAGGATTGAAATGTGCGGGTTCGCCTTCTTTGGTATAAACTGTGTATGTAAGAATATATGTACCGACAGTACCGGTATCAACTGTGCCTTCTATTTTGAGAACGTAATAAGGCATACAGATTGCACCGGGTTCCTCATAAAAACCGCCTAGTTCAAGATATATTTCCTCTTCGCCTTTGAGATAAAACACTTCTTCGGAGTCGGTTGTCACATCAACAGGTTTGGTTGTAGTTTCTGTTGTTACTTTGTCTGTTTCAGTTGTCGTTTCTTTAATCGTCTCTTCAGTACTCAAAGTTTCTGCTGATATTTCCGTTTCATTTTCTTTTTTATTGTTTCCGCATGAAACAAGAATTCCAATCACGACAATTAAAGCAATAACCAATGGAAAAACCTTTTTCATATAATCCTCCCTACTAAAACAGTCTTATAATTGCAACAACCAGAAACACCGCCGTCTCTATAAATACTGGCTTAGACAAAAATGCCGTCTTCCAGTTGTCAATTGAGTTCTGTACGGGCTCATTCTTTTCGACCGCTGCTTTCTTTCCCATTTCTTTGTATTTGTACTCAAGGATGGCAAACAGTATGAATACCATGAGCAGCAGAACAGATATTGTTATGAGCCAGAACAGGAACCTTCCGTCGGGATTTGACGAAAGCGACCATACATATTTCTCGCCGAACACAAAATAGAAATTGCACAATACGTGAGAAATGAAAGGCCATATAAACGAGTCCGTAACATATGCAAGATATGTCCACAGAATTGAAAATACAAAATGAATGAAGAATTCCTGGAAACTCAGGTGCATCATTGCGTACAAAACAGATGTAATTACAACCGAGCACAATACTCCAAGGCTCTTAAATTCTGAATATACAATTGACCTGAACAGGAATTCCTTTCCGAGTGCGGGTATCAGGACAAAGGATGACGTTATGACTATCCAGTCTGAAAACGAATTGAGCCTGATATCAAAGCTGCTCGTGAAGAAGCTGAACATAAAATAGTCTCTGCCCGGAAGGAAGATCACAAACTTCATTATAACGGACAGAAGAATGACAATTACCGTCACGACCAGAGTAACCCCTATGTTTCTGATGTTGCTCGGCCTGAAATTCAGTTTTTCCCAGAGCGCACTGCCTCGAAGACTCATATATATAGCCGCCGAAGCTCCGTACAAAAAAAGTTGCAGAGCTATTACGGCGGCGTATGACGCATTCATATTGGCTGCATTACCGAAATTGAACACCACAAATATAATGGTGAAAATGGTAACGAGCAATACTAGCGCGGACGGGCCGAAATAACTGTTGCCGTCCTTATTTCTTGGCATATATTCCCCTTTCGGTAATGAGCACATCAACAGCAAAATCGAATTTTCCGTGAGGAGCTTCGTTTACTATGAAGTCATAGTAGCTGACTCCCACCTTGATTCCGTGGAATGTGGAAAGATACCTGTCGTAGTACCCTCCGCCATAGCCTATCCTGAAACCTTTTTTATCAAATACGATTGCAGGGACTATGCATATGACCTTGTTGTCGATTACATTGTCCTGAACAAAAACTTCACAACCGGAAACCGGTTCTCTAAGTCCGAAAACACTGTCTTCAAGCTGATCGAAAGAATCTATATACTTGAATACCATTGTTCTGCTCTTTGTGTCGCACTTCGGACAGGCAAGCTTTTTACCGTCTTTCAGAGCGGTTTCTGCCACTTTTATAATGTTGACTTCTTCCGTCTTCGGTATGTATGTGAGAACAACTTCAGCGCTTTTGTACGTCTGGGAATTGATGATCTTCTCACAGAGCTGCTCGTCAAGTTTCTGTTTTACTATGGGATCCAGATCCCTTCTTTTTTTTCTGTATTCTTCCCTGATGTCGCTTTTAAATTTTTTTAAATCTGTCATTTCGAAACCACTTTTTTAGCCAGATCGTCCTGAACTCTCTTGCCGTATAACGCACCTACGAGAGTCAGTCCGAATTCAACTGATACACCGACACCTGCTGCAGTAATAATCTTTCCGTCGACTACAACTTTTTTGTCTGTCGGAATGTGTCCCTTCATTCCGGGTTCCATTCCCGGATAGCATGTTGCCTTTTTGTGGTCAAGAAGATTTCTTGAACCAAGCACAATTGAAGGAGCAGCGCATATTGCGCCTATGAATTTGCCTTCTTCAACAGCTCTTTTTATGTATCTGTCAACTTCTTCTGAAGCATCGAGATGGTTTGTTCCCGGAATTCCGCCCGGAAGGACTATCATATCAAAATCCTTTTCTGTTCCGAGTTCAGACA
>CADAXH010000166.1 GCA_902791785.1 uncultured Ruminococcus sp.
CATACGTTTGTTGGAACACACAAACACAACATTAACACAGGAGGTAAGGCTCTCCTCCCACGACTGAAGTCACGGGTGTCCGAGCCTAGATATCATGAAAAACAACAAAACAGAACATAAACGCTATCAATCCTTCAAAGAAATATTGGATGAAGTATGACGTTTAAAAATGTTGAGATTATTAAAAACCGGAAATGGTGTTGTTCCACTTCCGGCTTTTTGTTATCTTATTACGAATACTTTTTTACTATTTCCTGCATCTGTGATAGTTTCTTTTCCATGTCTTTCACAAGAGTCATCTGAGTTCTTGATCTGTCGAGATTGTGTCCCTCTCTGCTTATACGGAAATATGTATCTCCGTTGAGATGGTCGGTAAGGAATCTCATTCCACATTCAAGAGTCATCATTATTGCTCCTATTGGAAGCATCTCTTTTTCCTTGGCTGTCAGGCTGTTTCCGCATGCTGACAGGAAGCCTTTTGTATAAGCTTCGAACAGGTTGAGATCCATATATACTTTGGACAGGTCTCTTTCGTCTTCGTCTGCGCTTGAAGCACCGAATCTGATTGAGTCTCCGAAGTCGTAAAGAACGGATCCCGGCATTACCGTGTCAAGGTCTATAACGCACAGAGCCGTTCTCGTCTTTGCGTCGAGCATTACGTTGTTGAGCTTTGTGTCATTGTGTGTAACCCTTGTCGGAATCTCACCGGATGCAAGCTTGTCCACTATCTCTCCGGCAATCTTTTCATGTTCAAGATAGAATTCTATTTCTTCCCTGCACTCGTCTGCTCTTCCGGACAGGTTATCTTCGATTGCCTTGTGGAAAGCTTTGTATCTGTCGACGGTGTTGTGGAAATTAGGAATAACTTCATACAGTGTTGTTGCGTCGAAGTCAGCCAGGCTGTTCTGGAATTCACCGAATGCAACTGCGCTCTGGTAGAAGTCTTCGGGTGTCTCTGCTTTGTCGAGGCAGAGGCTGTCTGTGATGTATTCATACATTCTCCAGAATTCGCCTTCTGCGTCTATGTAGTACAGATTTCCCTCTTTTGTTTTGACAAGGTGTAGTGATCTTCTTCTGTCGGCAGTCTTGTTTGCAACAAAGTCGCACACTCTGGAAACGTTTTCCATAAGTTCATAAGGCTTTGTGAACACTCTCTTGTTGATTCTCTGAAGCAGGCAGTACTTGCCGTTCTTCAGGGTAACTCTGTAAGTGTCATTGATGTGACCGTTTCCGAATCTCTCGGTCTTGACCGGTTCACTGCCAAGATCGTAATCCATCAGAACTTCGTCAGTTGTTATAATGCGGGTTTCTGTATGTACAAGATCGTAAATGTTTCTCTCGATGAGAATTGTTACGTCGTTGTGCATTCTGAGCATTGTAGAAGGATTCTTTGTTGTTATCTTGTCGGAATAGAGCAGTTCCTTGACGACATCGGCTTTGTGTCTTCCCTTGATTATTAGGACAATCTTCTTAGCCTTGAGTATGTCTCCCATGCCCATTGTGTAAGCCTTGGTAGGAACGTCTTCCTTCTTGTCAAAGTATTTGGCATTTGCCGTTATGGTGCTGTCAACAAGATCCGTTACATGAGCACTTGCAATAAGTGCGTCGCCCGGCTCATTGAAACCGACGTGACCGTCTGCTCCGATTCCAAGTACCTGTACATCTATTCTCTTTTCATTTATCTTCTTCTGGAATTCGGCAAGATTCTTTTCAGGATCACCAACTCCGTTTACGACGTACGTCTTGTTCTTGTCAATGTTGACATGATCAAACAGATAGTGATTCATAAAATATCTGTAGCTCTGGGGATGGTTTCCGTCAAGGCCCATGTACTCGTCGAGGTTGATTGTGTCCACCTGGGAAAAATCCAGTTTTCCGTTTCTGTAGTCCTCAACAAGATAATTGTACATTCCAACCGGACTCCCGCCTGTTGCAAGGCCGAGTCTGCAATTGGGCTTTTCCCTGATAACTCTGCCTACGATGTCAGCAGCTCTTCTGCTCATCTCCTCGTAGCTTTCAGAAATAATCAAATTCAATCAAATCACCTACTTCTCTCCCTCAGGGGGATTTCATTATACCATGTATTATTTTTTTTGCAAGGAAAAAGACTACACAATGCTGTCCAGCTTTTTGTCAGCCTCAATGAAATATCTTATGTCTCCTTCGCCTCTGTCTAGGAGCCTGTCCCACATTGCGCAGATAACAGCATTCCATCCCTGGTTTGCTTTCACACCGTTTCCTTTCAGTGTGTGCATATATTCATGAGTTGCTCCGTCATAGTCGAGGTCAATCATGAGCCTGTTTATCATATTGTCTAAAGCGCCTTCACATCCGTGCACATATGCCGCTATATGGAACAGCATCTCATATATATGGTAGGAACCGCCGTTTGCATATCTTCCTATTTCCATTTTTCTCATTTCGGGACAGACGTATCCGTATGCACCGAAAGCATCCATTGTGAGATATCCTCCGTCGACGTCAGATACAATTTTAACGCCATATGGAGTATTGGCCTTGCTGTTCATTATGTGAAAATATGTCTTCCTGACATATTCGTCAGGAATGAATTTTTCTTTGAACAGGACATAGTTGAGAAGTTCACCGACCGTGTAGTCACAGGCGAGATAAGGCTTTTTCATACTCATCTGAACAAAGTCCCCGTTAAAGAGGTTCATGTAGTACTTTATAACCTTCTCTTTCCAGTCATAAGTCTCATATCCGAGTTCTTTTGCGCAGTTCAGAGCACATACGCACAGTCCCTGGGAATAAGCGTCAGCGTCGTCCTTTTCATAGCAGCAGATATCAAACCAGTTTCTGTATGAACCGTCTTCAAGACCGGGTGGACAATACCTTCCGTCTCCGAAAAGATTCAGTGTGTCAATAATCTTCCTGTATGCTGCGTCGCACACGTCTTTTTTAATGGTTCCACCCTTTTTCCACACTTCGTAGGACCAGATCACGAAAAATAATGCATTCTCGGCTTTCATGACACTCTCGACAGAGTTTGCCAGGTAGCACTGCTGAGAT
>CADAXH010000167.1 GCA_902791785.1 uncultured Ruminococcus sp.
TGTCAATTTTTTTGTTTTTGAGTGTAGCTTTTTGTAGTGTTTTGTGTTATAATATAGGGTGAGGTGTGCGCCGGTTCGGTGCTGAATATATAGCTGGTGGGAATCCAGTCCGGTAAGGTAGAGCAAGCCGCCGGTATCGAGACCTTGGAGTGCGTAGGCTAACGAAGCATTTAAGCGTAGGTCAGAGAGCAGAGAAGCCGTAATGCGAAAGCGTAAAGTGATAGAGCTCCGTAATAAAATCGATTGCGTGGGATGGTCGTGTACCTCTAACGGTCACCAACAAGGAACAGTCGTTAAGCGAGACTGTGAAAACACGCCGGAGTCCAAGAGCACGGCATATCTGACATTGATATATACAGCATACCCGGGAGACCTGGGCGGTTCTGTGAAAACAGTAGAGAGTATCGACCAATGCAATGGTGAGTACAAACAATGACCGCTGAGGAGTCGGATTCGCTCATAGTACCGAAGAAAGCAGTAACGATGCCGGAGGGAAGGGGCGGACAACAGAAAGATTCTGCCAACGAAACATCAGGTACAGGAGACTTGAAACATGATGGAAAATGAGAAAGCGGAAATAGCAAGGCTCGCAGAGAAATATGGAAGAGTACAATCCTTAATGCAGTACGTGAACAAGAAAACCCTTGAAGAGTCATACCGTCGGCAGCCGAAAGGAAAAGCAGCTGGTATAGATGAAATGACAAAGGAGAAATATGGGGAAAGACTGGAAGAAAACATAGACGACCTGATAGCAAGAATGAAGCGCTTTGCCTATAGACCATATCCGGTAAGGAGAACATATATTCCAAAGATGAATGGAAAGATGCGTGGTCTTGGAATACCCTCATTCGAAGACAAAATGGTACAGGGAGTCTTCAAAGAAATACTTGAAGCAATATATGAACCAAAATTCAAGGAGTTCTCTTTCGGATTTCGCCCCGGCAAGAATTGTCATGATGCAATACAAAGAATTAACAAGCATATTATGGCAGACAAAATCAACTATGTAGTGGATGCAGATATCAAAGGCTTCTTTGATAATATTGACCATGAATGGATGATAAAATTTCTTGAACACGATATAGCAGACAAGAATTTCATCCGTTATAGCAAAAGATTTCTGATAGGCGGAGTAATGGAAGACGGGAAGAAACTCGAAACAGACAAAGGCACGGTTCAGGGTGGACTGATTAGTCCAGTACTTGCGAATGTATATCTGCACTATGTTCTTGATATGTGGTTTGAATACGTCAAGAAAAGAGAATTCAAGGGCGAGATGTACATGGTACGTTATGCCGATGATTTTGTATGCCTGTTTCAATACGAGAATGAAGCGCAAAAGTTTTGCCAGATGATGATAGAAAGACTGAAGAAATTTGGTCTGGAAATCGCAGAAGACAAAAGCCGCATAATGCCGTTTGGAAGATACAAGGGAACGAAAGAAACTTTTGATTTTCTGGGCTTTACACATATAAACGGCAAAAGTCACTGGGGCAAGTACTGTGTTGTGCACAGAACGAGCAAGAAGAAACTGATACAGAAAAGACAAAACGCCAAGAAATGGCTCAGGGAACAAATGCACAAAAGCATTCGTGAAACTATAGAAACCCTGAACAAGAAATTGGAAGGACACTATCGCTATTACGGAATATATGGAAACTGGATAAGCCTGAATAAGTTTTACAGATACGTCAAATGGGAACTGTTCAGAACTAAGCGGAGAAGAGACCAGACGTGCTGGCTGACGTGGGCAAAATTCAGAGAAATTCTACGCATATATCCGATAGTCTATCCTAAAGTCTATCTGAAAAGTGCATACTGATGCGAATTTTCTGTTGAAGAGCCGGATGCGGGAAAACTGCACGTCCGGTTCTGTGAGGGGCTGTAAGACTAAACCTCTCACTCAAACGAAACATTGGGTTAAAGTGAGGTGTATGTCGAGAAAGTCTACTCGACGAATCGAAATGAAGCTAACGATATCAAAATCAAAAAATGCCGAATCTTTCTATGTCAGCAAATCCTACAGAAATAATAACGGAAAGTCTACAACAATAAATATCAGAAAACTCGGTACATTGAAAGAGCTGCAGGAACAGCTCGGCACAGACCGTGACGGAGTAGTAGCGTGGGCTAAAGAACAAGCTCGTATTGAAACAGAAAAATACAAATCCGAACAGCAGCAGAAAGAAGTGCTGATAACTTTTCACGCTGATCGTCTGATGGATTATAATGTCAAAAGGTTTTATCAGGGCGGATATCTGTTTTTGCAGTTGATCTATTATCAGTTGGGACTGAACAAGATTTGCAGGAAGATCAAAGCAAAATATACTTATGAATATGATCTTAATGCTATACTTTCCGACCTGATCTACACAAGGATACTCGAACCGGATAGCAAGCGTTCATCCTATCAGTCTGCTCAGAAATTTTTAGAGCCTCCGGAATATGAATTGCACGATGTTTACAGGGCTTTGAGTGTTCTTGCAGAGCAATGTGATCTTATACAGTCGGAGGTATACAAAAACAGTCATTTTCTCGGAAAAAGAAATGACCGAATCTTGTATTATGACTGCACGAATTACTATTTTGAAATCGAACAGGAGGACGGCATAAAAAAATATGGAAAAAGCAAGGAACACCGCCCAAATCTTATTGTTCAGATGGGACTTTTTATGGACGGAGACGGTATTCCCGTTGCGTTCTCTTTGTTCCCCGGAAATCAGAACGAACAAAAATCCCTAAAGCCTCTGGAAACAAAGGTAATCAGGGATCTGGGGTGTCAGAAGTTTGTTTATTGTAGTGATGCCGGACTTGGCAGCGAAGACAACCGTTTTTTCAATCATATCGGAGAACGGTCGTTCATTGTGACCCAATCTATCAAAAAACTGCCTGAAGAAGAACGGGAATGGGCTTTGGATGGCAAGGGTTTCCGCAGAGTCCGGGATAATATGGAGGTAGATATTACAAAATTGGGTGAGGATGATATGAATGACCTGTTTTACAAGGAAATACCAT
>CADAXH010000168.1 GCA_902791785.1 uncultured Ruminococcus sp.
TTCAACCCCGTCGGAGCTCATGATTCAGGCCTCATAGGTGAAGACCCGAACGGAATCCCGAACAATCTCATGCCGAGAATCTGCAGCGTTGCATGCGGCAAAATGGAGAAGATGACGGTGTACGGCGACGACTATCCGACAAAAGACGGAACCGGTGTTCGCGACTATATCCACGTTGTAGACCTTGCAAAGGGGCATGTGGCAGCAGTTGATTACGCAAGAAAGAACAAAGGCACTGAAGTATTCAACCTCGGAACGGGCGTAGGATACAGTGTCCTTGAGATGATAAAAGCATTCGAAAAAGCGAGCGGAAAACATATTCCATATGTTGTTACTCCCAGAAGAAGCGGAGACATCGCAGAGTGCTATTCCGACCCTGAAAAAGCAAAGAGGGAACTGGGCTGGAGCGCGGAGAAGACCCTTGACGACATGTGCAGGGACACATGGAACTTCAGACAGAAGAATCCGAATGGTTACAGCGGCTGATTTTGTTGACATTTTTGCAAAACAATGTTATCATTTTTGTTGGAAATAATGCGGGTTCCGCAATTTCAATATATTAATTTTTTATTTGAAAGGAAAAGGTTATTATGGCAACAGTAAGATCCAGTCTTCTTCTGAAGATTATTTCAATCATCTTCTTTATCTGGGGCATTCTTTTTGTAGTGGCAACAATCATAAATCTCTGTGGCGGTTCAGTCAATCTCGGCGTAGCTGTATGGGCAGGCGCAGTTGCAGGTTGGGTAGGAGCAATCCTTGAATTCATCTGCGGATTCCTCGGAATCAAAGGCAGAGCATTGTTCCTCGCTACAATCCTTGACATTATCCTCATAGGCCTTGTTGTTTACACATTCATCATGTCAGTTCTCGACGGATTCGCTTGGACAGACTGCATTACACTTGTAAACATCATTCTTCCGGCACTCTATCTTGTTGGTGTCAAGAGAGCATATATCAGATAACCTGATACATATCGCAACATCGGACCACGCGGCAACGCGTGGTTTTTTGTGCAAAAAAACTACTTTTCGTACATAAAAGAACTTGACATTGTTTGCTGGATATATTATGATTATTGTGGTTTTAGCGGATTATAGCGCAATTTGTGCGTATAATGCGCTAAAACCTATTGAAAAAAGCAAGTTTTAGCGCGTTATAAAGGAGTGTATCATTGTGTACATAATAGGAAGAGAGAAAGAAAAGGATACAATTGCAAAATGTCTGGAATCCAAAAAGCCTGAATTCTTGGTTGTATATGGTCGCAGACGTGTGGGAAAAACTTACCTTATCAGGGAATTCTTTCACGAAAAGTTTTCTTTCTATTCTACAGGAATTCCTAATGAAAAAACAAGAAATCAGCTGAAAGCGTTCAACGAGTCTTTGAAAAATTACGGTGACGATAACCGGACAATTCCAAAAGACTGGTTCGAGGCTTTCAGGAGACTGCGCAAAATATTGGAATCCGGAGAAGTTTACCGTGATGTATCCAGCGGGAAAAGAGTTGTTTTCTTTGATGAAGTGCCCTGGATGGATACAGCAAAGTCAGATTTCAAATCTGCTTTCGACTTCTTTTGGAACAGTTGGGGCTCTGTTCAGGAGGACCTTCTGCTGATAGTCTGCGGATCAGCTACTTCATGGATTATAAGCAACATACTTAACGACAGAGGCGGTTTTCATAACAGGATTACTAGGCAGATTCATATAAATCCATTCAATCTTGGTGAATGCAGACAGTTTTATCAGGACAATGGGTTTGTCATGAACCGTGATCAAATGATAGAGAGCTACATGATATTCGGAGGAATACCATATTATCTCAATCTTCTGGACAACAGACTAAGTCTTGCTCAGAATGTTGACAGTCTGATATTTGATGAAAGAGGAGACCTGCATTTTGAGTATGACAATCTGTTTAAGTCTTTGTTCAGAAATCCTGGTAATCATGTAAGAATCATAGAGACGATTGCCGGCCGGAAAAGAGGGCTCCAGCGAAGTGAAATAGCTGAAAAATCCGGTGTAGCTAACGGAGAAGTACTCACAAAAGCAATAAGAGAGCTGGAGCAGTGCGGATTTATCAGACAATTCAAAAACATTACTACTTCAAAAAATGGCAGTTTTTACCAGGTGGCAGATCCTTTCGTGCTTTTCTGCCTTTATTTCCGCAGCAGAAAAGAAAAGTCGTGGCAGTCGTTCAATAAGTCACCGGACTATTACACATGGAGAGGATACGCCTTTGAGACAGTGTGTCTGTCGCATATTCCTCAGATAAAGTCGGCTCTTGGAATATCCGGGATTGACAGCAATGAGTACTCGTGGAAGAGCAAAAAGAAACAGGGCGGAGCACAGATAGATCTTTTAATAGACAGACGTGACGATGTCATTAATCTGTGCGAAATGAAATGCACGGATAAAGCATACGAAGTGACATCTGACTACAGGGAAAACCTGATAAACAAAGTCAATACTTTTACCGAAGAAGTTCATCCAAAGAAGTCGGTCCATATTACGCTTATAACTTCAAACGGGTACAAGCGCAACGAATACTCGGATGTGGTTCAGAACGAAGTAGGGCCAGACAGTTTGTTTCTTTGAGAGAGTATTATTTGTACCTATACCACGTCGTCCTGCTGATCCCCAGTTCCTCCCAGGAAACGCCTTTCTTAATTTGTTTAATAATCTCAGGTGTGATTTGCTTTGGACGGCCTTCTTTATAACCGGGTTTCTGACGTGCAATCGCTTTTCCAGCGGCGGTACGCTCTTTGATCATCTCACGCTCAAATTCCGCAAAGCTCAGCATGATCTGGAGTATCAGACGGCCAGTAGGGGTATTGTCTACTAGTCCCATATTTAGAACGTGAAAGGCGATGCCTCAATCTGGCAGCTCCTTTACGGTTTCAAAACCGGATGTCGCTGTTCTTGCAATGAGTTATCAATAATAGTGTCAATAACCCCACCTAAATAAGCCTGTCGGCTTACTTAGATGAGGCT
>CADAXH010000169.1 GCA_902791785.1 uncultured Ruminococcus sp.
TAACCCTAACCTTAACCTTAACGCTAACCTTAACCTTAACATGAAAAAAGCACGTTGTCCGTGAGGATAGCGTGTTTTTTCCTTATAATATAGCACGCGCAAAAATTACGAACTACATTCATGATTTTTGGCTGCACTCGGCATAGCTCAAGCAAGCTTGGCTCTGCGCTCGCTTGCGCAAAAATTACGAACTACATTCATGATTTTTGGTTTACCTCTCATAATGCAAAAAGAGCAACCCTTACGGATTGCTCTTTCGCGGAGAGAGAGGCGAGCCGGTCTAATTCGGTAAAACACAGAAAACAATAGAAAGCCTTTCAAATGTCTTTTTTCCAGAAAGGCCTTTAATTGTTAAAATCCTACCACTTTTGTAAACTATTTTTCTCATTCAACACTTTTTTACATTTGGTAGATGTAAAACATCTATCTAACTTTGTTTCAGATTTGGGGAGCCATCTTGGGAGCATTTTGGGAAATCCTGTTTCCTTTTCCTGAATGGTCGTAAAGAAATCCGAAAGAAAACCAGGTTCCACATGAGTCATCCCTGGGAAACATTTGGGGAAAAATTAACAAATTAAATGAAAGTTAAACTAATATAATTGATTGATAATGAGAAAATTTCTAAACGTAAAAACAGAAATGGAGTATTTTGCACCTCTCCGCTCCCATTTTCTCCAGTATAATTCTGGGGAGCATGTTGGGAACATAAACTTGGGAACTTTTTGTGATTGTTTTCTGAGAGCATTTTTGACTGTTAAAACCGATTCTAAAGAGCACCGTAATAAAACTGATTTATTTATCCGTCCTCCTAATTCGTTAACGAACCTTTATTTGATATAGTGATTTCATGGTGAAAGTTAGTGCTTTTAATAGGAAATGAGGTGTATTTCGGTATTTGAATGTTAATTTCTTCTTTCCGAATCTTAATAAAAACAAATATACCCAAACCTGTAAAATGTGTTTCCTTAGCCAATTTTTGGTATAAAATTACAACTTAATTAATATATAGAGAAAAATGGATTTGAAAGTAAAATTTAGACTGAAGAGCAGGAAACTAACAGGCTCTTTAAGACTCGTCAATGTACCTAACGCGCTGATAACTATGAGGATAGCATACAAATCAGCAAGAGTAGAACTATCAACGGGGTTGCATGTTGATTCATTTAGATGGGATGATTTTGCCCAGGTGGCTATCGGTCCGAACCGAGATGGAATGAGTGCAGACCAGATCAATGCCTCCATGATGAGTCTCGTGAAGAATGCCCAGGACACAGTGGAGATTTTCGAAAGTCAGCATGTCATTCCCACATCGGAACAGTTCAAGGAAACATTTGAGAGGCTGCGTAGTGGTGAAACCGTTTCTTTGCAGCCCCCAAAAGCCAGAAGAAAGCCCCAAAAGAGCCGTTCTGAAGTTGCGGACATTACCTGTTCAAAACAGGACAAAACTCAGTCAAAATCCCAAATTAACACAAATTTGGAAAAAACAAGAAAGGGGGAAATTAACAAATCTTTACCTCTTTGGGAAGTCGCTGTTGAGTTTGAAAATGTGTGTGGCCGACAGAATAACTGGACGGAGTCAACTCATGAGAAATTTCGTGCTATGCGTAACCACCTGAAGGGACTCCGGGATTACAAGAGGAAGCGTGGCCTGAAGACGTTCGATCTGAACTTCGACTACTTCGACGACGAGGGAATGCTCTCATATCTGGAATACCTGCGTGATGTGAAGAACATGAAGAATACCACTATTGAGAAGAACATGGAGTTTCTTAGGTGGTTTCTCCGCTGGAGCCTTCAGAAAGGTTTTCACAAGAATGCCCAGTTTGAGGTTTTCCGTCCCAAGTTCAAGAAGACACAGAGAAAAGTCATCTTCCTAACAAAGAAGGAAATCAAGAAACTGGAGAACTACAAGATACCGGAGACCAAACTCTATCTGTATCGTGTAAGAGATGTCTTCCTGTTCTGCTGCTACACAGGCCTGCGCTACTCGGACGTTTACAACCTGAAAAAGTACGATGTCAAGAGTGACCACATCGAGGTCACGACCATGAAGACATTCGACAGCCTGAAAATAGAGCTCAACGATGTCAGTAGGAGGATTCTTGAAAAATACAAGTCTTTTGACCTTCCAAACAATAAGGCACTGCCTGTAATCAACAACTCGAAGATGAATAAGTATCTGCACGAGTTGTGTGAGATGGCTGGTTTTGACGAGCCTATCCGTCAGACCTATTATAAGGGGAACGAGCGAATTGACGTCGTGAAACCAAAATACGAACTGATCGGCACGCACACGGGTAGAAGGACGTTCATCTGCAATGCACTTGGCATGGGAATACCTCCCCAGGTCGTCATGAAGTGGACCGGCCATAGCGACTACAAGGCCATGAAACCCTATATTGACGTGGCAGACGAAATCAAGATAGAAGCCATGAAGAAATTCAACGAGTTCTGTCAATAGAAGTATAATATGAAGGAATTTTGGGCAGGATTGAAAGATTTTGCCCAAAATTCTTGGATTTTGTAAACCAATTAGTTAACTTTGCAAATGAAAAAGGAATTCAAGAGGCAGGTCACCGTTTATGGTGACTACTTCAAGAAGTTCAAGCGGACGCTCAGTCAGCAGACCATCAAAAAGATATACCAGGTACTCGTCTACATCATGACACTGGATGTCATACCGCAGACCTACCTGAAGTCCATTTCGGGCGTACCGGGCCTGTTTGAGATACGGGTGGAAGACCAGGGAAACATCTACCGGATATTCTGCTGTATGGATGAAGGAAACCTTGTGATACTCTTCAACGGTTTCCAGAAGAAGACACAGAAGACACCGCGCAAGGAGATTGAGACCGCCACGAGGATCATGAAAGAATATTTCAACAACAAGAAAAAAGCCGAAGACCATGGATAGAGAAAAGCTGAAGCAGCTGAATCTGACACCGATAGAGGATTTGATAGAGGAAGATTTCGGTAA
>CADAXH010000170.1 GCA_902791785.1 uncultured Ruminococcus sp.
CATATCCAGAATGGCCCCTTCGGGGACGGCATTCCTGTTTATCTTAATGACTTTAAGACTGGAGGGACTTATGAGGTCGCCACGCTTGATGAATTCGCTGGCCGCGACAACTTCTACGGTCTTTGATAATGCACTGGACATGATCGGGGCAATGACAAAGCACAATAAAACGGATGCTACTGCGCACCCGGCACCGATCATGACCCTTTTGTTAATTTTCTTTTTTTGTTTCATTTTCGACTCCTCAGGGTATAAATAGAGTTGGCAGTACGCCAAGGAAAAGGAAAGGGATGAGAGGAATGCTTTTGACTTTCCTCACCTTTCCGTATATGAGTGCTGCCGTAATGGCTATTATGATGGAAAGAGCAACTTTGACGGGCCCCAGAAAGGCGCCAAGCGCCATACACATCTTGATGTCCGCCCCTCCGACGCTCTCATTCTTTGACAGAGCCGGAATGAGGGTTACCAAAAGACCCAACAGTGCTCCTGTCAGAATGAACGGAACGTCGGAGAGGGAGACGAAAGAAAAGGAGAGGAAGAAAACTGAAAAAGGGAAGGCGTTGTCAATTTCTCTGGTTTTTATATCAATCGCACTTGAAAGGCTCAGCAGAAATGCAAGAACTGCTGATTTAATAATAATCTGTATTGAGTATCCAATCAGGAAACAGACAATGGCTGCAGTTGCGGCTGCAGTGAGGGAAAATATGCCCATCCCGCTTTTTGAGAGCAGGAATCTTTTCAGTTTTTCCACGTGTTTTCTCCTTTTCTTTCTTTGTTCTGTCCGGGGCGGTTAAGCCCCGGAACAGGAATGAATTGCTGCTAGGTTCAGATTAACCGTTGTAGCTGAAGATGCTTGTGATCTTGGATGAGAGATTCGGGATCACGGTAGTGTTGAAGAGTGTGTAAAGACCGCCGAGAAGAAGAGTTCCGATAACAACTGAAATGATGATTTTGACAGCTGTGTCGACGTATCCTTCGGCTTTCTTGTTTGTGAGTCTCTCTTTAGCTGAGAAAAAGATGGAATTTGCTTTTGACTGGATTTTTGCGATAAAGTTTTTCATTGGTGATTTCTCCTTACATAATTAGTGTTGAATTTGTTAAATTTGCTGTAGTGTTTGTGATTGCTGCTCTTCTTCATGGGAATGCAGCGAAAGGGAAAGTTCGTAGGCTCCGAGAACTGCTGAGCTGAGCATTTCTTTGAATTCCTTCGAGTTCGGGTGGAATATTTCCACATATTTTGTGTTCCCGTGTTCGTCCTTGGACTGATAGGAAGGCATAGATACAAACAGCTCATTCTCGCCCTGGGCCACTTTGACCCCGCAGACGGTGAACATGTCGTCGATTGTGACTTTTGCGTACGCTTTGATTTTTGATCTGTCATCGTGTACAAGATTTGTGATTTTTGCAGTGATAGCCATAAATTTGTAAGATTAATCAAAGTATCCGAAATACTTCAGATAAGGCGAGTGTTCCATGAGCTCGTCGTTGAACTGTCTCGGTTCTCCCGCATGCTTCATGTAGTAGTCGACATTCTCGTCGGAAATATCTTTCAGGTTTCCGCACTTGTCGTCTTTGACTACGAATATGGGGCCTGCGTAAACTTCGCCGTTCATCTCGCGGTTCAAGGGCATGTTTATGAGCTTTGCCTCCTCGTTACCAAGTATCATGCAATCATCGGGATACGGAAACGAATACTCAATCAGGCTCGGTTCTCTGTGGTCAGATACTGCATTCTGAAGTGACTTTAGGCTTGATACGAGTCTCGTCTCGCACGCCTTCATTCCGGGCTGCATCATGAGTACCCTTACTCCGTCCATCTCTTCAGCCTGACTCTGGTCGAACTCCGTGGGCTTCAGTCCGTCCTTTTCATAGACATAACTTCCTTTGTCCAGAAATGTTCCGGGCTCCTCGACCACAATGACGTCTCCGTCCTGCAGCACGTCTCCCTGGTATGTGCCGGGAAGCGGCCTGTCGTGGAATTCCGAGATGAGCTCCTTTACATTCTGTGACTTTGTGTAGCCCACATAAGCCTTCTTGAATGAGCCGTCTCCCAAATTATGGTAGACACTGGTCTTCATCTGATAATCTTCCTTTCTGTTAAATTCAAGGGATTCATCATTGATCACGATAAAACTGTCCAGATCAGGGTCAAGCGAATAATGTGTCCCGTTCTGCCAGCGGACATCAAGTCTCATATAATCGTCGACACCCACAACTTTTCCCACTGTACCTTTACGGATAGGGATGTATGAGTTTTCAAAATGCTGTGCGCAGACTATTGTGCCGACCGGCCACTTGGACATCAGTATGTTTTCCTTGAGCTGGTGTATGAGATCAGTAGTCAATGTTGCATAGAAGTTTTCAGGCCTCTGCATATACAGGTTACTCCAGAACAGATCCAGAGAATATCCCAGTTCCTTTTCCCACTTCGGACCGTTGTGGTTGAATGTGTACCAGTCCCCGTTCTTGTATATGTAGAAGTATTCTGTCATGAAATTCCTTCTATACATGGTTTCTTCATCGGGATAGAGAATAGGAGTCGCTGGATTTGACAGATCCCCCTGACAGTATTCGCAAGGGTCTCCGTTCGGACCTTCCGGCCCGATATCTTTCCCAAGTCTGAGAACACTGTTTCCACTTACCAGCCTCTCAATCTTGTCCGGATCCTTGTAGTGATCAAAGAGGAGTGCTCCGGTGCACGACAGAGTACCCTCAGACTTCACTACAATGGTCTGAATGTGATCTCCTTTTTTCATTCCGACGATGGCTTCATCAAACATGTTTTTGACCTCCTTTTTTGCTCGGTTTGTGAAGAACCCCTTCACTATATAAGCGTTTTGGAGGCCATTTTTTTGCCCTTTTTTGCAAAGAATTTTTCGCAAACCCTCATTTTCGTGAAAACTGCACAAAGAAATCGAGGCAAATATATTACTATTTTGTGCACAAATATTCCACATGTGTGGAATA
>CADAXH010000171.1 GCA_902791785.1 uncultured Ruminococcus sp.
TATGTCCCTTCCGTCAGCGGGGTAGAAACTGAACATCCTTACATAATCCGTGCCAAGCATACAGGCAAATTCACACATCTTTTTAGTAAGATCAAGATGATTGTCAAAGTCCTCGTCTATCCTGATTTTTCCGAGAGGAGAACCGACGGAATTTGTTTTAAGTCCATAGTGGTCCATTACATTCTTGGTTTCCCTGATGTCGTTTTCGGTCATCTCGGCAATGCCTTTACCATTCAGGTGCCTTATTTCAATGTATTCAATGCCAAATGATTTCATTCCTTCGCATTGTTCAACCAAATCGTCAGAATATTCATCTGCAAAAGCAGCTAAAATGTACTTTGCCATAATTACCTCCAAAGTCTGGATAATAATATTATCTCAAAAACTCAAAAAACTTTCAAGATATTTGGCTGAAGAGCCAACAATTATGTTGCCATTAACGAAAACTTGTGAGATAATGGGAGTAGAATTTCCGGGAGGACAGTATGGACATAGGACTCAACCTCTACTCGCTGAGAAATCAGATCAAAGAAGAAAAAGACTTTTACAGTACAATGGGTATTCTCAAAGAAATGGGAATATCTTTCGTACAGTATTCAGGTGCTGAGTTTTTGCCTGAACGAATAAAAAAAGTTTCAGATGAGACATCCGTCAGAGTTGTATTGACTCATGTTCCGTTTGACAGGATAGTGAACGACACAGACAGGCTCATGGAAGAGCATAATTTGTTTTCCTGTTCATACATAGGGCTCGGAGCCATGGATCAGTCGATCGCAAGAGACGAAAAAAAACTTGAAGATTTCGTGGCACAGCTGGAAAAAGCTGCATGCCATATGGCCGGAAAAGGATTCAGTTTCTTTTACCACAACCACCATTTCGAATTCTACAAACACGGATCTGAAACAATATTTGACTATATAACAGAAAATGCTCCTCACGTGAATTTTACACTTGATACATACTGGGTTCAGTACGGAGGAGCTGATATACACAGAATAATCGAAAAGCTGAATGGTAGAATCGGATGTGTCCATCTGAAAGACTATAAGATTCAGCTCAATAAAGACAATAAGTTCGAACCGGTTTTTGCTCCGCTCGGAGAAGGAAACATGGATTTCAGATCCATAGTTCCTGAGATGAAGAATGCGGGAACCAAATTTTTCCTTATTGAGCAGGACAATGCGACGGAAATGGAAAGACCATTCGAGCAGATAGAGAAAAGCGTAAGATTCATCAAAAACAACTTCTAGGAGGCCAAATGGATATCGTAAAATATGGAATTATCGGAATAGGAAACATGGGTGTAACTCATCTGAAAAACTTCATGGAAGGTCAGATTGAAAACGCATGCGTCAGCTGCGTTGCAGACCTGAAAGAGGAAAGAAGGCAATTCGTCAGAGATACATATCCAGGTGTGCAGGTTTTTGAAACCGGTGACGAAATGATTGAAAAAGGCGACATGGATGCAGTAGTAATTGCAACACCTCACTATTTCCACCCGTATTTTGCAATCAAGGCTTTTGAAAAGAATCTGCATGTTGTCTGTGAAAAACCTGCAGGTGTATATACCAAACAGGTAAAGGAAATGATTGAAGCATCAAAAAAGTCCAGGGGGCTGTTTACAATGATGTTCAATCAGAGAACAAACTGCTTATACAGAAAAATGCGTGAAATAGTTCTTGAAGGAGGAATAGGCGAAGTCAAAAGAATCAACTGGATTATTACAGACTGGTTCAGGACTCAGTCATATTACGATTCGGGAGAGTGGAGAGCAACATGGAGCGGAGAAGGCGGCGGGGTACTGTTCAACCAGAGCCCGCATCAACTTGATCTGATTCAGTGGGTTCCCAACATGTCTCCTAAAAGAGTCAGAGCATATTGTAAATTCGGAAAATACCATGACATAGAAGTTGAAGACGATGTGACAGCTTATTTCGAATACGAAAACGGAGCAACCGGGGTCTTCATAACAACAACGGGAGATGCACCGGGAACAAACAGATTCGAAATCTCAGGTACGCTCGGAAAACTGATTTGTGAAAACAACGAACTGACATATGTTAAGAATTCTGTTGAAGACAGTTACCAGTGCAAGACCGAAACACTTCCGTACAAGAAACCTGATACAGTTACAACGATTGTTGAAACAGATGGCGAAAATCCACAGCACCAGGGAATATTCAGAAACTTTACAAATGCAATTCTCGGCAAAGAAAAACTGTTTGTCAACGGCGAAGAAGGACTGTTGGGAGTTGAACTTCAGGATGCATGTCTCTTGTCTGAATGGACAAATCAGATGGTTACGCTTCCTATAGACGATGATTTGTACCTGTCAGAATTAAACAAGAGAATTGCAACAAGCAAGAAAAAAACGAATGTAAATGAAAGGCTTCTCGATCACACGGGTTCATATTAATCAGAGAATACAAAAAAATACCGAGATTTCCAGAACGGAGTCTCGGTATTGTAGTTATTTACAGGTATTTTACCGGAAGTGGATTCTGTGCGTGAACGGTTTCAATTACACCAACCGTCATGGCTGATTGTTCACAGGACACTTTAAGTTCCTTTCCTTTTGTTATTGCGTAATATACACCCTCGTAAATGGCGGCTGTTCCGACATTGAATGCATTTCCGTTGTATTCGCCGCTCTCTTCGTGAGTTACGAGTTTTTCTGAACAGTAAACAGGGAGGCCTTCATCGTTTCTCAGAGATTTTTCAATTACTGGTCTTGGCGGGTTTTCGCTGTCCAAATAGTATTTCTTTGTGTATTTGGCTGGTGTGGATTTCATGCTGCCTCTTGTCCCAACGAGTTTAAGGTTATAGTCCGTAAACGGGTCGGTTGAATTCATTTCAATATCTACAACAGGAAGTCAAAGCCATATTTTGGATTTGAGGGGGGAGGTTTCGTCCCCGAAGTGCGATGCTGCCTTTTTGACAGAAAACGGATATATCGTGGCCGGTGT
>CADAXH010000172.1 GCA_902791785.1 uncultured Ruminococcus sp.
GTACCGTCTGTAAGGGTTACATAGTCCGCACATGTTACAAAGAAGCACTTTTTGTTCGGAACATAATCAAAGAGAGATTCATATTCCTTGAATTCAAGGTCTTTTCCTTTGTAGTGTTCCTCTATCGTGTATTCCGTTTTTATGACTGAGTCAACAAGTGCTTCAGCCATTATGTAATGAGTGTCTTCCGTGCAAAGCTTTACATAATCAAATTCCGGTCCTACGCACAAAGCCACGTTGGAAGGAAGTGTCCACGGAGTTGTCGTCCATGCAAGGAAATATGTGTTTTCTTCACCTTTTACCTTGAACTTTGCAATTGCGGATCTTTCTTTTACATCCTTGTATCCCTGTGCAACTTCATGAGAGGCAAGAGGAGTTCCGCATCTTGGGCAGTAAGGTACAATTTTATGTCCTTCGTAGAGAAGTCCCTTGTTCCAGATCTGTTTCAGGGACCACCATTCGGATTCGATATAGCTGTCGTCATATGTGACATACGGATGATCCATGTCAGCCCAGTATGCGACCGTGTTGGAAAAATCTTCCCACATTCCCTTGTATTTCCAGACGCTTTCCTTGCACTGCTGAATGAACGGAGCCATTCCGTACTGTTCAATCTGTTCCTTTCCGTTAAGACCGAGTTTTTTCTCGACTTCAATCTCAACAGGAAGTCCGTGTGTGTCCCAGCCTGCTTTTCTAATGACATGTTCGCCTTTCATACAGCGGTATCTCGGATACAAATCCTTGATAACACGTGTAAGAACATGGCCTATATGAGGTTTGCCGTTTGCTGTCGGCGGGCCGTCATAGAAAGAGAAGTCCGGGTTGCCTTCTCTCTGTTCATCACAAAGTTTGTTGATACGATTGTCCATCCAGAATTTGACTATCTTTTTCTCTGATTCGACAGCATTTCTGTTTGGCGACACTTTTTCGTACATGTTTTTTCCTCCAAAAAAATATTCTCCGCCACCGCATAGTGCGGGACGGAGACATGAATATCCGTTTAACCACCCGACTGCATACTGCATATGCTGCACATTTTTACGGTCTGCTTCCGTCATTTCTTACTGAGGTTCAGAAATGCAACTCGGGAGTGATTTTCGATTATACGTCCTCTGCTGATATCCCACCGTCATCAGCTCTCTTTGAAATTCGTGTATAACTACTGTCTCCGTCATAGTCTTTTGGCGTTACTCGAGTATTATATACTCCAAATAATATGGTGTCAAGTAAAAACGCGATACACCACACCCTACATGCGGTCACATGCCGTGACGCGCACACAAATATTTGTACATATTGCACATAAATATAGATGTTTTTTGTTAAACATCGGCATATTTAACAAAATCCATTGAATTCAATATTTTAATGTGCTAGAATAATTCCGCGGATTCAAATTGGCAAAAAGAGTTTTTGCCTTTTTGTTTGCAGTAAAAAAATTTTTTTTGTGAGGCAAAATATGAAAAAAATCATCGCAGTAGCACTTGCACTGATTTTGGTTCTTCCTCTCGTTTTGACGAGCTGTGGTGGCAATACACCGACTAAAGAGCAGAGTGAAGTTCAGAAGATTATTGCACAGGCTCAAACAATGACACTCGAAGAACTTGCTAGAAAAGCTATCGAAGAGTCAAACGGAAAAACATTCTATGGCGTTGGTAACTCAAGCCGTGGTAAATCAGCTCTTCCGCTTTTCATCGCTTATCTCCAGAAAATTGATCCTAATTACAACATGACTTTTGAATGGCAGCAGCCGAAGAATAACAAGATCTTCGATCAGCTTACATCTGACAGCCTTAAGACAACTGGTACATTTGCAATGACACTTATCCAGGATGGCAACCAGATTGAAAGCAAGATGGTAAAGACCGGTATTCTTGACACATTCATTCCAAAGGATTGGGCAGACGCTAACGGCGTTAAGGCAGACACATACGAAGGATATCTTGCTCTTCAGACATTGAACAAAGTTTTCATGTACAACAACACTGGAGACAAGACATATACAAACTGCTGGGACTTCGTACTTCCGGGTGAACATGGTTTGTACATGGATATCGACTCAGAAATCGTTGGTAAGAACTTCCTGTATATGCTTACACAGGATAAGTATGCAGCAAATCTGAAGACAGCTTTCGATGCACTTTCTGCAGACAAGAAATCTCAACTCCAGCCTACAGTAGATGCTCTTGCTTGGATTAAACTTTGGGTTGAAAGCTACAATGCACAGGCTGATGACGGTCCTATTTGTAACACACTTGTTAATAAAACAGCAACAGATCAGTTCGGTCTTTTGGTTTACTCAAAACTTCGTTCAGTTCAGGAATCTGAAACAGTTTCCAAGAACAACGTAACAGTTGCAGCATATGCTGATGGTTACACAGGTATGGGCGGTTATGGATATTGCCATTATCTCTTCGTAACAGATAACTCACCGCTTCCGTGGACAGCATGCGCATTCATCGCATACATGACATGTACAGTTGATGGTTTCTCAGCTTGGGGCAAAGATATGGGCGGTTATTCATCCAACCCGACAGTTGCACAGGGAACAGAAGAGAAATATCAGCATAAGACAAATGAAGGCGATAGAGGATATGATTGGTGGGTTGGCCAAGGACAGCTCGTTCTCGAAGATCCTGCTTATTGCTCAAGTGTAGCATTCACAGTTGGTTCATGGATTGAAATGCTTACAAAATATTCTGGCGAATAATAAATTTTATCGGTTGACACATAACTGATTCTGGAAGGCGCATGGCGTATAATTCAACTATGCGCCTTCAGTTTTTAAGAGGACATTTATGACTTTAAGTAATACGAAAAAAGTATCAAGTTGGACTCTTTTTTGGAACAATATGAAAACGTTCTTCTCAAAGCCTCAGAACACGATACTTGTTGTAATGGCAGTT
>CADAXH010000173.1 GCA_902791785.1 uncultured Ruminococcus sp.
AAATGATCCCATGCTCCTACAACATAGTCCGGTTCCGTCATCGAATTGTATGTGACGTAGAAATCATTCTTGTCATTTATGGATTTGACTGTATTGAACATGGTAAGGACTGTGCTGCCGTCAATACCCGTCCAGTTGAAAGTGTCATAAGGCATCTCGTCCGTATCGTTCCAGCTGAGTTTTCCGGTTGAGAAATATTTTACTCCGGTCTTTTTCAGAATCTGTGGCATTATTCCAGAGAATCCGAAAGAGTCAGGAATCCATGACACCTGTGCATCAACTCCGAATTCTTTTTTGAAGAATCTTTTTCCGTATACAAACTGTCTTACAAGTGATTCGCCGGATGTCAGTACGCAGTCGGGTTCAACCCAGCTCGCTCCTTCGATTTCCCACTGACCGGTCCTAACTCTTTCCTTGATTCTGTCTATAAGTTCAGGGGCTTCCTGCTTAACAAACTCATAGAGAACAGGAGTGCTGCTCAGGTAGATGAATTCAGGATACTGCTCCATGTAATTGAGCATATTTGCAAATGTTCTCTGAGCCTTTTCTTTTGTCTGGGCTATTGTCCAGAGCCATGCTACATCTATGTGTGAATGACCGAAACCATGAACTTTGTGTTCGGATTGTCTGCAGTATTTTCCGAAGAATTCTTTCTGCAGATATTCGTGTGCTGCTTTGGCTGAATCCAGAAACTGCTGGCCGTTCTCTCTGAAATCTATCATGTTGATAGCATTGTTCAGGTAAGCTATCTGGTCTTCAACTTCACCCATTCTGGAAGTGGTGTTTGTGAGTGCTCTGAAAATGGTGTGAATATCATAATAGAGATCTCTTACATTCTGATCAAACTCGGAAATGAAAACCCTTGAACTTATGATATCACTGTTTCTTCCGTAAGAGCAGTATATCCAGAGTTCAAAATCTGTTTCATCTTCTTTGAGAAGAATCTTATGATGCTGTCTGTCAAATGAACCGCGTATTTTTCCGTCAAAGTAAACTATATGCTGAGGAGCCTGTGAACCAACAGAAAGGGTATAGTCTTTCATGACGAGATACAGAGGCTTTCCGATATATTCCTTCGGAAGCTTTACATGTGATTTAATCCAGATATGTCTGTCATTTTCTTTGTCTCTTGAAGAAAAATCCTTAAAGTCTTTCCATTCGACGTTCTTCGGCAGTTTGTTGTTTGTTTTGTACCCTTCACCGGGAAGCACATAATACTTGGCATCCAAATCATAGCTGTTTCTCTCGATTCTTGAGTCGATTGTCTTCTGAATTGATTCAAATCTTCTGTAAATTTCTGTCATACGATTATACTCTTCTCCCATTAATTATTTAATTTTTGTTCGGAAAATTGGTGTCCGTTCTGCAAACGCTCTTTTGCATCGGTATCATATTTTTTGAGTTGGCATTTTACGTAAGATTGGGTGACAATCATTTCGTTTCTCAAACTGAGAATATCCTTATAAAAAGCCTTTCTTATATCAGAAATGAATGGTGTATTATCTACTATGTCATTTATTTTTTCAATATTTATCCGGGGAGTCATCCGCAAAACCGCTTTTGTGCAATTACTGTCGTAGTTTGATGACATCATATCGTAATAACCAACTTTTCCATTGGCAATAGATAATGAAGGTGATGGGAACACCAAACATTTTTTTGCCATCTCGGTTTTATTGTTCAAAAGCAATTCAGCTCCATCATCAGAGATTTCAGGAAAAAGGCTGCTTCCAAAACCATAAATTGGTGCAAGTTTCAATTGATTGTTTTCGAATATAAATCCCCAGTTATCAGTATTGCGATTGAAGTTTCCAACCAACGCATCAATCACAAATGTGTCCCAGTATCGTTCAACGGATGCTTTTTGGAGTGTTTTCGGAATCTCATTTTTGGGATCTTGAAGAGTATCATATATCTGATTCAGCATTATGAATCGTTTAATTTCAGAAGAATCATACTTTGCTCTTACATATTCTGAAAACTCAATGTTTGTTGAATCATTTCTATTGCGAAAATCCTTGCAACCGACAACTATTTCATCTTCAAATGTGCCAAGTACAGTTTCGTGTACCAGTAAGCCTGTGGACTGAGCAATATGAGAACTGATATACTCAGAAATAGCATTGTTTACATAGCTTGTAGAAATATCTGTTCGTTTAGCATGTTTTTTAGAAAATTTCAGCAAATAGACCTCATCGTTGTAAATGACGCCAAATTTTCTATCAGTACCTCCATATGTCACATGGGCACGTTTACAATTGGTGAAATTTATGATTTTATCCATTGCTGCTATATATGCCTCTCACTGATTTCCAAAGAAAATTATACGATATATTTTTATAATACTCAATAAAAAACAAAACAGACCAGTGAAAACCGGTCTGAATTTGTTGTCTTAGATTCTTTCTTTGACTTTAGCAGCTTTACCGACTCTGTCACGGATGTAGTAGAGTTTAGCACGTCTTACTTTACCATGGCGGGTTACTTCAACTTTAGCTACTGAAGGAGAGTGAATTGGGAATGTCTTTTCAACGCCTACACCATAAGAAACTTTTCTTACTGTGAATGTTGCTGAAATTCCTGTTCCTCTCTTTGCGATTACAGTACCGTCAAAGAGCTGAATTCTTGAACGTGTGCCTTCTGTGATCTTGTTGGAAACAACAACTGTGTCACCAATTTCGAACTGAGGAACCTGTTCCTTTAATTGCCCGCTTACAAAAGCTGTGAGTTTATCCATGTGGATGTACCTCCTTTTGATAATAAGAAGCGTTCATGCGAGCATGCAGCGGACCGCTCCCTGCAAAAATGCTTAAGTATTGTATCATTAAGAAAAACAAAATGCAAGAAGAATTTTTTCAATTATTCGGCATTTTCCTGTTTTTCTGGATTTTCCTTTCATCTACCCCGAGCAGTTCAGATTCTACATTCAGCATCTTCTGGTCCTTGATCTTGTATTTGTCGATCAGTTTTGTCAGCAGAGGCATGCAGCATCCCAGAAGAACCTGTATGATTCCGTTCAATGCAAGACATATTGCCGTTCCGTATACCATTCTTTCTATTCCGAACAAAGACATTGTCATGCCAGCTTTGTCGACGACGGCGACTATTGAGTTGCCAAGTGCATATGCGAGAAGGGTAACACCCTGAACGGAAATGTTTCTGAACATCAGATAGTCTGCCCTGTCAACGACAGGCAGGT
>CADAXH010000174.1 GCA_902791785.1 uncultured Ruminococcus sp.
AATTTACATGCACGATGTTGTATAATTGACGCATACGCAAAAGAAAGGACAAATACAAGATGATAGTTTCAAAAACATTGGCAGCTGCGGTTCTGAAAGAAGCGCTCAAAACAGGTGCGGATTTTGCAGAGCTGTATGCCCAGGACAAAAAGTCCCACAACATATCCATCTCGCACAAGAGAGTGGATACACTCAAAACGAACATCATTTACGGAGCAGGAATCAGACTCATTCAGGGAGACAAAGTTGTATACGGATACACTTCAGACCTGACAAAGGCTTCCCTTCTCAAACTCGCTGACGAGCTTTCACAGTCATTTGACGGAAAGAAGCCGACTGAGCCAAAGCCCCTTGTAAAAGTTAAGAATCCGGGCAAGAACAAACCTCAGATTTACCACGACCAGATGAGCGACGAAGAAAAGATTGCTGAACTGAGAAAAGCAGAAAAGGCAATGTATGACTATTCAAGTCTCATCATTAACGCTGCCGCAAGTCTCGGAGAGACCGACGAAACAGTTGAAATCTTCAATTCAAACGGCAGATATGTAACCGATACAAGAATCAGGACAAGACTCGGAATCGTTGCATATGCAGGAAAAGACGGACAGTTCCAGACAGGATCAGAAAGACCCGGCGGACAGTACGGCGATGAGATTTTCAAGATGCACGATGTTGTAGAGCTCGGAAAAAAAGCAGCCAAATGCGCAGTTGATCTGCTCGACGCTCCGGAATGCCCCTCAGGCAAAATGACGGTCATCATCGGAAACGAATTCGGAGGAGTTCTGTTCCACGAAGCATGCGGACATCCGCTTGAAGCAAACGGCATTTCCCACGACGAATCCGTATTCTGCGGAAAACTCGGTCAGAAGATTGCTTCAGACATCGTATCAGCTGTTGACGACGGAACAATAGAAAACGGCTGGGGATCATCAAACTTCGACGACGAAGGAATGCCCACAACAAAGAATCAGCTCATCAAAGACGGCGTTCTTGTCGGATACATGGTAGACAACTACAACGGCAGGAGAATCAATATGCCTTCTACAGGCGCCTGCAGAAGACAGTCATACAAATACTGCCCTACTACAAGAATGACAAACACATTCATTGAAAATGGCAAGAGCACTCCCGAAGAAATAATCAAGGCCACAAAATTCGGTCTTTACTGCGTTTCCTTCAACGGCGGCTCGGTAGACCCGGCAACAGACAAGTTCAACTTCACAGCTTCCGAAGCATATATAGTGAAAGACGGCAAAATTGACCATATGGTAAAAGGTGCGTCACTCATAGGATTCGGATATGAAGTTCTCATGAACATAGACATGGTCGGAAACGATTCTGCGCGCGGTCAGGGTATGTGCGGTTCTTCATCAGGTTCAATTGAAGCTGATGTCGGACAGCCGACACTCAGGGTACAGAATGTAACAGTAGGCGGAAAAGGAGAAAGAATATGAACCTGAACAAATTGTTTGAAGCAGCAAAGAAAGCCGGTATCGAACCTTTTGAGATTTCATACGGCTCATCAAAATCTCTCTCTGCTGAGATATATAACGACAACCTTGAAAAATATGAGTCAAGCAATGACTGCAGCTTTACAGCCCGCGGCATTTATGAAGGAAAACTCGGTTCTTTCTCTTCTGACAGAGTCGATGCAAGCGTGGCTGACGTAATGGTTGACGCCATCATCCAGTCGGCAAAATACGGCCTTGAAGGCAATCCGGATTTCTTTATTGAAAAAGGACAGAAATACAAGAAAGTAAATACATATTCAAAAGCAGCAGACGAATTCCCCGGAAAATCCATGATAGATCTTTCCCTTGAAATGTCAAAGAAAATCCGCGACTACGACAAGAGAATCCAGATTGCTGAAGTTGGTATGGAAAAATCTGTTTCAGAAGGCGTATTTGCAAACTCCAAAGGTCTGAAACTCAAGAGCAAATCCAGTCACATGGTAGTATGGGCGTCAACAAAGATAGTTGACGGCGACAATGTTGAAACTGAATTTGACGTAAAGCTCTTCTCCGATCCGGATTCATTCAATTCTGACGAGTTCGCAACTGAACTTGCCAAAAAGACTGTATCAAACCTCGGTGCAGCACCCGTCAAATCCGGAAAATACAATGTTGTATTCTCCCAGTCATGCGTTTCAAGCCTGCTCAGACCTCTGCTCGGACAGCTGTCATCTTTCGCAGTAAGCCAGCATTTGTCACTGTTTGAAAACAAACTTGGCCAGCAGCTTCTGTCATCAAAACTCACAGTAACCGAGAATCCTTTCACAAAGACTCCTTTTGCAAGCAGCTTTGACAGAGAGGGCATGCCAAGACAGAAGAAGGTCCTCATAAACAAAGGCAAAGTAAACACTTTCCTTTACGACCTTGAAATGGCTAAGAAAGACGGAACATCCACAACAGGAAACGCATCATTCAGCGGCGGTTCAATAAGACCGGGTCTTGGATTTGTTGAAGTAAAACCCGGAAAGAAATCCTTTGACGAACTGCTTGAACAGATTGGAAACGGCCTGTACATCGATTCTCTTGCGGGAACCGGAACAGGATACAACACACAGTCTGGTGACTATTCCCTCCAGGCAAGCGGATACCTGATTGAAAACGGTAAGCTTTCAAGACCTGTGACACTGATTACAGTTGCAGGAAATGTTCTTAAAGAAATCGGAAAAATCATTGCAGTCGGTTCTGACGTCAAACTGATGACCAGTGCAATCCAGACACCTTCAATTGCAATAAGAAAACTTTCTGTTTCAGGTAACTGACATATATGACATTGACAACGGGACTGCCGAATCGGCAGCCCCGCATTTTTCAATAATATATTATTTC
>CADAXH010000175.1 GCA_902791785.1 uncultured Ruminococcus sp.
CGATTACTACCAATCTGTTCTGAAAAAAGAAGAACAGTCGGAAATGAGAGCAAAGCGTAGATCTGAATTCAGACACAGATCACGTAAATAAGAAAAAAAATAACCGGTCGGGACGCCGGGGCTAGACTCCTTATGCTTGTGGGGTTTCCTGCATCGAAGAGTAAAAAAGATTGGATGATGCAAATCATCTATGAAGCCCCCACCTCAGTGTAAACAGGTGGTGGGTAGTTCACTATATTCCATAACCGACCTCCAATTCTACGGAAATCTAAACTTCACTTTCATTTTGCCGTCATTTTCAATATTTGTCGACACAAAATTATCTCATAATTCTCACTTGTTTTGCCAAAAACGGCCTGCTTTCCGATTCTCTTTTCGGACAAACAGACCGTTTTTTTAATTGAAAAACGATTTCAGAAACTCCTGCATAGGTCCGTCGTATTCAGCCAGGGCAAGGAATTCTTGTGTCGCCTGGTTTCCCCAGCTGTACAGAATCACTGTTTTTCCATTGAACTCACATATGTCAACGTCGCTGTTGTTTGTGTCTACGCAACTCTTTACAAGTTCCTTTTCTTCTTCTGTCAGCCACTCTTCCCTGTATATGCGCCTGTCCTCTTCGCCGTACCACAGGACGGGACTCTTGACTCCCATCTCGAAATGCTCAAAATCCACAGTTCTCACAATATACGGAACATATCTGTGACAGGGCATCCTCTCGAGATAAATCATATAGTAAAATCCGTTGACGTATCTCAGAACAGGACAAGCAGTGTATCTTTCCTTTGAATACTCAAACCTGTCCATCGGGAGGAGATTCCAGTGTGCCAGGTCCTTAGATTCTGCAAAGAAATTTGTGAATACAGTGCCTACTAGTGGACTCTTACCGCCAATCTCTATTGTCATCATGTACCTGTCCGGACCCTTGCAGACCGACGAATTGAAAATGTTGAATTCTTTCGGCACTTCAAGTTCTCCGATCTTTTCCCAGTTTTCAAGATCGTCTGACACGAAGGTGTCAATGGCACTTCCGCCCGCCAGGCCTCTGGAGCCGAACACATACATCTTCTCTTCTTCAACATGTGCGCATCCGAAGGAATACCCTCTTGCAAAAGGTTTAGTCCACTCGTTTGTTTCCATGTCCACAAAGTGAAAGCATCCTTCTTCTATTCCTATCTTGTTTGTGTTGCCACCGAAGCCCGGTCCTCTGAGCCACTCGAACCTGAGGAGTCTGCCCTTCCATACAACGGGAGTGCTCTCTACGATTCCGACTGCGAGCGTCCCCTTTTTTTCGATGTGAGGAAATCCGCTGACCTTTCTGTTTTTAAGTTGTTCAAATGTATCATTAAGCATTTTGCACCTACTGTTCTTACATCATTTTTCCATGGATATTTTACCATTTTTTGTTCTGTCTCTCAACAATGTATTTTTTTCAATTGTTTTGTTTCAGAAAAAGTGATAGAATCGAAAAATGTAAATAATCTGATAAGTTGCGGAGAAATACGTATGTTCAAAAGATTCATAGCCTATTACAAGCCTCACAGGAAACTTTTTGCCGCGGATATGGCTGCTTCTGTTTTCATTTCTATACTAGGCATGATATATCCCGTCATGACTAACAGGATGCTTAACGACTACATCCCTAACAGGGCATATGAGGCCATCATCATTTCAGGACTCATCGTACTGGCTCTTTACGTTCTGAGGATGCTGCTGAGGTATTTTGTTCAGTACTACGGACACATGGTCGGTACAAAAATGCAGGCGCAGATGCGAAGAGAGCTTTTTGCACATCTCGAAAGACTGCCTTACTCCTTCTTTGACGATCACGAGACAGGCAAAATAATGTCGAGACTCACAAGCGATCTTTTCGAAGTTAGCGAACTTGCTCACCATGGTCCCGAGAATATTCTTACCAGTACCATCATGATAGTCCTCAGCTTCATATATCTTGCAACAATAAACATATGGCTCACTCTCATTGTATTTGCCTGCGTACCTCTTCTCGTGGTGGTATCGTTCCATTACCGAAAGAAAATGAGCGCAGCATTCACCGAGAGGCGCCAGAGCAACGCGGTTATCAATGCGGCACTCGAAAGTTCAATTACAGGAATAAGAGTCACAAAGGCTTACACTAACGCAGAAAAAGAACAGGAAAAATTCGAAGTTGGCAACCAGATGTTCGTGGAGGCAAGCGCTCATTCATATAACGCAATGGGAAAGTTCTTCTCTTCCACATCATTCATTACAGACGTATTCAATGTAATCATCCTCATAGCAGGAGGCCTCTTCCTCTATAACGGAAAAATCAACTTCGGAGACTATTCCACATTCATCGTCTCAGTTAACCTGTTCATCGCCCCTGTTCAGACTCTGGTGAATTTTTCAGAACAGTTCCAGAATGGAGCAACAGGCTTCAAGAGATTCGCTGAAATCATGGATGTGCCGGAAGAAGTCGATGCTCCCGGTGCTGTTGCAATTGAAAGAGCAAGAGGAGACATAGAACTCAGGAACATCCGTTTTTCCTATACTGGAAAAGATGGAAAAGTCGTATTGGATGACGTTTCACTGGACATCAAGGCTGGAACAAAAATGGCTCTCGTCGGCCCGTCGGGAGGCGGAAAGACGACCATATGCCACCTTATACCGAACTTCTACAAGCTTGATGAAAACGGCGGAAGCATTCTTATAGACGGAAAAGACATAAGAACACTTACCATGGAATCTGTCAGAAGAAACATAGGAATAGTTCAGCAGGACGTATTCCTGTTTTCAGGTTCAATCCGCGAGAACATCAGATACGGATGTCTGACTGCAACCGATGAAGAAATAATCGAA
>CADAXH010000176.1 GCA_902791785.1 uncultured Ruminococcus sp.
CTTGAATAGTTATATATATAATGGAAGAGTCCACACAGTATGATTTAATGTGGCGCTGAATTTGACAGTGTGTCTATTATGTGGTAAAATATTCAAAATGCAAAGACGAATCTTTGCAAAATATAAGGAAAGAAGAATTGATATGAAAAAATACCTGACACTTCACAATGCTGTCAAGTGCTGCGCAGTGGTACTTGGCCTTGTAGCATTCTTTCTGATGTTTGCTAAACAATTGTATGTAGAACTGCTTGGAAACAGGGCGTATATTTCTTTTGGGGATGCGCTCTTCGGCTCCGGTAATGCAAAGGGAGCTGTTCTCGCTTTCTTCGGCTATCTGTTTGTTTTGATAGCTGTGGGCGCTCTGGCAGTCTCAGTTTTTGCAAAGTTCGACGACAAAATTGCCAAGATACTTCCGATTGCAGTTGCTTGTCTGTTTCTGATTGGTGCACTCTTTATTTTGCTTGAAGCAGCAGTTTACAATGGTGCAAACGAGATTAAAGCAGCTCACCTGACTGCAGGACCTGTTTTTGCCGGAATACTTGCTATCATTTCCGGATGCGGAGTGGGAGCTACACTGGTACTCAAGGACAAGAGCCTTGCAAAATAAGCACTGCGAATCATATTCAACTTATTAATCAAACGAATCAATACATAATCATATGGAAAGGAGCAGAAATTGAAGGAATACCTGTTACAGAACTGGGCACAGATACTCATTTTGATAGCATTTGTCATAATGCTCAAAACAACTGTGTTCCTGGAACGCAAAGTTGTCAAAAAAATGTATATACTTATTGCCGTTATTTTTGCTCTTTCCATTGTTGTTTTTGTTGAATTCAGACTAGAAGAGGAAGGCGGATATTCCGACTGGCGAATCCTGATGATGGCAATCAGGTACAGTGCCACGCCTTTTATAATTGCGCATATTCTGTTTACGCTTGTCAAAAAACTCAGATGGTTCATATACATTCCTGCCATAGCACTGGCGGTTCTGGACATTGTGTCCATATTTACCGGAATTGTGTTCAGCATTGACGAAACCAATTCGTTCCACAGAGGTCCTCTCGGATACCTTCCTTTCTTAGTTGCAGGAGTTTATGGTGCAGTTCTGATTGTGCTACTTATAAAACGCTGAAACAAGCAGACATCCGAAATTGTTCCGATAGTTTTTTTGAGCGGAGCTCTTGCTTCCGGTGTTATTCTGCCATTTGTTTTCGGAAAAGCATATTCACAGATATTCTGTACTACAATTTCCATAGCACTGTTTGTTTATTACGTATTCTCGCTTTTCCAGCTTACAAAGAAGGATTCGTTAACGGGGCTGTTGAATCGTCAGGCGTACTATGCTGATGTCGCCACAGACACAAACGAAATCACTGCCATAGTTTCCATAGACATGAATGGTCTGAAAAAAACAAATGATACTCTTGGACATGCTGCAGGAGACGAAGCTCTTGTCACACTGTCGCTGTGCTTTATCCGCGCTGCGAGAAGCAAACAGGTGGCTTACCGAGTCGGCGGTGACGAATTCGTAATTGTATGCAGACAGACTTCGCACAATGAAGTGATTCAGCTGGTTGAAAGAATACACAAGTATGTTTCTGAAACAAAATACAGCTGCTCGGTAGGGTACAGTTACGATCCCGACAACAGCAAGACGGTTGACGTCATGCTCAAAGAGTCAGATGAGATGATGTATGCCGAAAAAGCATCGTATTATCTTGCAAAAAAGAAAGCGCAGACAAACAATTAAATGATTAAAGTCAATGATTCAAAAACCTCTTGTCCAAAATAAGAGGTTTTTTGCATTTATGCAGAAAAACAGCGAATAATGTGCATAAAAATTCGAAAATAAACAAAAAAAGATGTTTAAATGTGCAGAAATATAAAAAAATTGGATGAATAAAGTATTATAATCCCCTTATTCTAAATTAAAACGTGATACCGTTTTAGCTAGATAAAACACATGGAGGTTATTAATATGAAAAAATTAATTTGCGTATTAATGGCAGTTGCTATGTTGGTTTCAGTTTTGCTCCTCGCTTCATGTAATGGAAAAAAGGGCGACGAAACTACCGCATCTACTACAACTGAGACAACAGCTTCCACAACAGCTGATGATAAGCCTCAGGAAGTAGATTGGGACGGTTCTTATATTGACGAAGACGATTTTAAAGCTTACGTTAAGAAAGACCTTGCAGATGTCATTGATTCAATGGTCGGACAGGCTACAGCTGAACAGGTTACAGCTATCAACGCTGCAAAGACAGCTGGCGAAAAAGCTATCGACGACGCACAGACAGTTTCACAGGTAGAAACAGCATATCAGAATGCTTACAAGGCAGTTCTTGATTGCGTTCCACTTTACAGTGGACTTGTTTCTTACGTTGGTGAGAGCCAGGATGAAAAGACAAACATGCTCGGTATTCTTGAAAGATATGCTGTAAGTCTTGGAATCACAGGTCTTTCACTTTTTGAAAACGGCGGCTATGTAATGTATAACCCGCGTATCACTCTGGGAACAGAAACATACATAGTTGGTTACGGATTTGGTCTCTTGGCAGAAGGAGCTATAACAGCTGATCTCGATTATGAGACAAATCCTGCATGGAAGAGATATCTCCACACTTTTGAAGCCAGTGATCCGGGAACACTCAATTACTGGAATGATCAGGGCGCACAGGTAGGCGATCTCTTTGGCTATGTTGGAGCAGCATTCTTCACAAACTTCATGAATGAAACAAAAGACGGTTATGACTGGGTTCCTGAACTCGCTAAAGAAAAACCGGTTGCTGTAAATGATGATGACGGCGACGGCGTCTGCACAACTTGGAGATTTGAAGTCAGAACAGGTGCTGATGGTCTTAAGTATTCTACAGCTTCTACAATTGAAAGCAGAGCTGCATTCAATAATAGAGAAGTTGCTCTTGAAGACTATGAATACACATTCAAGATGATGCTCACACAGGCTAATGGTCTCTACAGAGGATCAGAACTTGCTAATACAAAGACCGGTGCTATTGCAGGTACAAAGGATTACTATGCTGCATCAGCTACTGGATTTAATGAAGAAGCATGGAAAAAAGTTGGAATCAAAACATATGTTGAAGACGGAAAGAATTACTTTGAAGTAACATTCGCATCTGCTACAACAGCATTCTACTGCATGTACTACATCGCTTCAGGTCTGTATATGCCGCTTCCTCAGGAATTTGTTGAACTCGTAGGAATTGAGAATCTCTTTGGATTCAACCTCGATGCAACAGAGACTCCTCTTGACAACTCTCTTGTACTTGGACCATATATGCTCGAGACATACGATGCTGACCAGCAGATCGTATACAAAAAGAATCCGAATTATGTCTTTGCAGATACAAAATATGCTGTACAGGGCATTCACATTAAGATTTTCCCGGCTGCTACAACAGATGAAACAGCAGGAATCAAAGAATTCCTCGTTGATCATTTCGACTCAACAGGCATTCCTCAGACATATCTTGAAGAATACAGAAACGATCCTAGAACAAGAAAGACAACAGGTGACTCTGTATTTAAACTCAACGTTAATGCCTTTGTAAAAGGAATCAGTCTTGCTATCGACAGACTCTCATTTGCTAACGCAAGAGGTTCTATCCCTTCAGTAGATTACCTTTCATCCAACTATATGTCAGATCCTGAAAACGGTATTTCTTACTATGTCACAGAGGCTCACAAGAAGGCAGTTGAAGCACTTCTTGAAGACACAGACGGTTACGGTTATTCACTTGAGCTTGCCCGTGACTACTTCAGACTTGCTATGACAGAACTTGAAGCTGAAGGCGCTTACACTCCTGGCACAGAAGGCAATCCGACAAAGATTTCTATTGAAATTGCTTGGCAGTATCCTCAGCATGAGCAGAACTACCACAATGAAATCAAGAATTTCATTGAAACCGCTTTCAATGATAACTCTGTAACAGGCGGCAAATATGAACTCGAAGTAACATTCTGGGTTGGAACATCATGGGATAAAGTTTACTATGACAAACTCATGGTTGGTCAGTATGATATCGGTTTCGGTTCTATTTCCGGTAACCCTCTCGATCCTCTCGGATTCCTCAATGTTCTTTCAAGCGATCAGGACATCTCACAGAACTTCACACTTAACTGGGGTTCAGACACAAACGATCCTGATGTTTACCCGATAGTTTACAGAGGTGCTCGCTACTCATTTGATGCTCTTTACAAAGCAGCTATGGGACAGGCAATCGTAAACGAAGGCGCAAGCGAAGCTGCAGTTGCAATCGAATACACAAATATCGTTAAGAACGAAGACGGAACATACACTGGTTCATTCACTCTGACTCCTACACTTAAGGATATCACAACAATTGAAGTAACAGATGTTGTTTGCTGCAACTATGAACGTTACTACAATGGTGATGGTGAGTACGCAGAAGAAGCTGTTGAATTCGACTCAGTTATGAAAGACGATGTTTACACAGTAACATTTACTGTTCCTGCTGCTCTTGTTGCAGATTACATCGACGGTAGCGGCACTTCAGAAGATCCTGAAGGCTTAACAGGATTCGATCTCTATTACACAATCACAATCGATGGTACTCCAACTGATACATATTACTCAGTTCAGGACTACTTTGTTTTGGATGCTGAATAATTCATTTGGCTTGCGAAACAATTGATTAGTTGATTTTACCGAATCATCTCCCACCATTTCTGGTGGGAGATGTATCGGCATATTTTGGTATGATTCATATTTGCATTTTTGCCTGTTTTACAAGACTTGCCAAATGTAATACGGTCTTTTTGGCGAGTGTTGCAAATAGGCAAAATATTATTTTTAATATATATAATATCAGTTAAGTATTGAATTATTATAGTTGACGAATTGGGTGTCAATTCATACATTTCAAGGCAAAGGGGGGATAAATGACATGGTTAAATACGTAGTTAAGCGTATTTGTTTGGCGTTGGTTACGGTATTTGTCATTTTATCATTGACTTTCATTCTTGTTAAACTGCTTCCGTTTCAGAGACCAATAGGTGATACATCGAAGCAGATAGCCTATTTCGATAATCAGCATAATTTGGGATACGTTTATCGTTTTGAGAGAGAACAAACCGAATATGGTGAACTGCTTTACAAATCACCAAGTGATCACGGCAGAGCATATTACTATTATCAGGTTCCTGTTATGCAGCAGTATGTCCGCTGGGTTGGAAACATTGTTACAAAATGGGACTGGGGATACAGCAAAACGTATCAGCCCAATGTTGCGGCATCTGTAATAATCGGATCACGTATCGGTTATTCAATAAAGCTCAATATTTTTTCAGTTATAGTATCAGTTCCGCTGGGATTGCTTCTTGGAATATGGGCAGCTTTGAAGAAGAATACCATGACAGACCACAGCATTTCAACTATGGTCATGATATTCATATCAATTCCTAACTTTGTCCTGATATCATTTGTAATGAGTATTTTCTGCTACAATCTGCAGTGGCTGCCTTCAACCTGGCCGCCTGACTCGGCGTCGGGTTTGACTAAGGTACTTGGATACATCATACCGGTGTTCTGCCTTTCATTCGGCTCGATATGCGGGTATTGCAGATACACTAGAGCAGAGCTTTGCGAAGTTATGGAGAGTGATTATCTGTTGCTCGCCAGAACAAAAGGTTTGACAAGACGCCAGGCAATAATGCGTCATGCACTCAAAAATGCCATGGTTCCGATTTTCCCGTCGATTCTTGCAGAGTTCATAGGAATTCTTGGTGGTTCGATGATTCTTGAATCGCTTTACAGTATTCCGGGAATCGGAAGATTGTTTGTCACTGCATTGAATTACAAGGATTATGACGTATTGTTTGTAGATATGGCAATATTTACGACAATCAGTTTGTTATCCGGAGTCGTACTGGACCTCTCATATGGTTTCATTGACCCTAGAATCAGAATGGGGGCAAAGAAATAATGGCTGAATACAAGAAAAAAGACATTGAATTCAGAGACGACGATTTCGTCCTGGTTCAGGAAAACGTAACAATTAAAGATCAAAAACTTGAAACCAAACCTACAACTTTTGCAAAGGATGCGTTCAGACGATTCTGTAAAAACAAGTCATCTGTTGTTGCAGCGGTTATCCTGAGTATTTTGATTCTTGCAGCTATATTTGTTCCGGTGATTTCACCTTCAAATATAGAAAAAGTGAGTACTCCCGAGGCTTTCCTGGCTCCCAAAATGTTCAATGCCGGAACCGGGTTCTGGGACGGAACCCGTAAGAAAACCGGAATTGTTTATGACTGGA
>CADAXH010000177.1 GCA_902791785.1 uncultured Ruminococcus sp.
GTGATCTTCTGACCGCTGCGGCTTTTTTCTCTTGCTTTGCTTCCCTTCTTGTTGCAGGCAGCAATACCGGCATTTCAAGAAAGGAATTGCTGGAAAAACTCGGTTGTTCGTCGACAACGCTGTATCGCTCTCTGAAAAAACTGTTAGCGAGCGGAAATGTCATTACCAATAACTTATCCACAAACAAACTAAGATATTACCCTAATATATAAGACAATGGGTCGCCCGAAAGCGACCCACTTTGTTTTAGATGTTGAATTAATAATTCTCTGCGCTTACTTCAAAGAATGACTTCGGATGAGCACATACAGGGCAAACTTCAGGAGCCTTTGTTCCAACTACGATATGACCGCAGTTTCTGCATTCCCAAACTTTAACTGTAGATTTTTCGAATACCTGGCTTGTTTCGATGTTCTTGAGAAGAGCTCTGTATCTTTCTTCGTGTCTCTTTTCAATTGCGCCAACCATTCTGAACTGAGCAGCAAGACCCTTGAAGCCTTCTTCTTCAGCTGTCTTTGCAAACTCTTCATACATGTCTGTCCACTCGTAGTTTTCGCCGTCAGCTGCCGCATTGAGGTTAGCTGCTGTGTCGCCGATTCCGCCGAGAGCCTTGAACCAGAGTTTAGCGTGTTCTTTTTCGTTATTAGCTGTTGCCTCAAAAATAGCGGCGATCTGCTCATAACCTTCTTTTCTGGCTACGGATGCAAAGTATGTATATTTGTTGCGAGCCTGTGATTCACCTGCAAAAGCTGCCTGCAGGTTCTTTTCTGTTTTTGTTCCCTTTAATTCCATGATTCCTTCTCCTTTTGATTCAGTTTGTATGTTAATTGTTTTTTTATCTTCGTCTGTAATTCTTTCAAAATCCGATGCACCGTGTTTGCATATCGGGCAGATGAAATCTGACGGGAGTTCATCCCCTTCGTAAATGTATCCGCAGATCTTGCATCTCCATCCCTTTACTTTTGTCTTCTCCGGTTTGGGTTTGATGTATTTCTGGTAATACGTGTAAGTCACAGTCTCTTCATTGGAAAGCGTTTTTGCGTCAGTAACTTCAGCAGTAAACAGAGTATGTGTTCCGAAATCCGATTCGCCCGTCACCTTGAACGACAGAACCGCGTTTGTGTTTTCCGTTACATATGCAAGTCCGTTTTCGGTCTTAGCTATCGGAGCATATCCTTTGATCTTTTCACTATCTTTTCCTGACTGGAATCCGAAATGTTTAATCAGATCAAATGAGGTGGATTTAGTCAGAACAGAAACATTGAAAACACCTGTGCGCTTTATCATGTCATGAGTGTAGTTGTTCTTGTTGACCCCGATCACGCATCTGAGCGGATCCGATGTAATCTGCATGAGAGTGTTGATTACACACCCGTTGTCCTTGTCACCTTCTTTTGAAGTGAGAATATACAGTCCGTATCCGATATTGAACAATGCCTTGTTATCCAAAAAATCACCCCTCTCCTTAATTTGTTTCTCTATAGAAAATTATATTTTATATTATCCTTCATGTCAACAAATACTTGGAAGACAGTCGAGCGGGAAACAGTTTTTGAAAACGAATTTCAATTTCAGTTATTCCACAAGTGTTTCTTAAATATATTTTTGCTCTGAGGCACATATTCCACCGTCAGCATGCAATGTACCGATAATAATTCAGGCGGTAAGGGCACAAAGAGCATTTGCGTAATCTTTCAGCCAAGTAAACCGGATTTTTAGGGACAACTGAAAACAACTTCTTTAGCAAATCGACGGAAATCTGACACCGTTTTTTGCAGACTCCAAAAAGAGAAAAACGACACTTTCCCACAATTTGTCTACTATCTCTGAGAAAAAACCGAAAACTACTGCTTAAAAGGCAAAATGAGTCGCTATATAACTGCCCTCATAAGCCATTAATCAACAAAAAACTACCTGCATCAATAGGATATCTGACGGTTTAAAAAAAGAAAACGAAAAAGTGATTTGTCGCAAATACCCCTGTTACATTCAATTAAATATATTAAGCCGCAAGAGCTATCCTTTCATGATTCAGGACAGCAAATACATTAAAGAATCCGTTCAGACAATCCTTAATGTAAAAAAACGCCGCCCCGGTTGCGCAAAACTGCGACGTAAGGGTGGCCTATTTGGATAATTGCCAGTAATAACCTGATTTTTAGGTCATTTTATACACTTATTGATTATGCAATGCCTTTGCTCTTGCTGCGGTCTTTTTGCTGTATACCGTATTCAGTCTCTGGTATCCGTTTTCGTACTGAAACTTGTTAATCGCACCTCTGTCGAGAAGTATCTCGAGGGTCTGCGCCTGTTTTTCATACAGTTCTTCGTTGCTTATTCTCTTTTTCTCTTCCTGCTCGATTGTCTCTCTGAGATTCCAGTTCATAATCCGAACGAGTTCTGTCACGATATTCTCTTGTTCTGATCAAGCCCCTTTTTTATCTAAAAACCTGTGTTTTTGAGCATTTACAGGACTTTTTCCACATTATACATTTGTATAATGTTCAAAACTTGCGCTAAAAAATAAAGCGCGGAAATCGTTGCAAAAAACTCAGCGCGCCTCCTTCTCGTATCATTTCCGCTAAAAAGTATAACATATAGGTCTTTCTTTTTCAATTGCACAATGTTGATTAAATGCCAAAAAAATATACATAATTTGCATCAAATTTTTGGCACTTTTGACAATTGATTTTTCAGGGATGAAATTGAGTCACACCATGCGGAAATTCAGTTTCTCCTCCTGATCTCCCTGTAGTCCGGGATGTACTGTGAGACTATGCTCCAGAATTTTTCCGAGTGGTTGGCCTCTTTAAG
>CADAXH010000178.1:0-2792 GCA_902791785.1 uncultured Ruminococcus sp.
ATGTGCATCGTGGAAAAACATACGTTTATTGGAACACACAAACACAACATTAACACAGGAGGCAAGGCTCTCCTCCCACGACTGAAGTCACGGGTGTCCGAGCCTAGATATCATGAAGGAGAATATATTAAAAATTGCGATTTCATCCGTTGTGATGATCCTCATACTGGCGCTTTCAATATCCATTTACGCCAACACTTCATCTGACCCGTACAACAAGACATACAGTCTCACGATTTCAAGGGAAGCCGAAGAGACCATAATGGGCAGATTCAGGGATGCCATAACATCCGGAACAAGTTCAGTAAACGTTCAGGATCTGAATGTAAAAGACGGAGATACGGAAGAATTGTTTATGTCCTTCCTGTTTGAAAACCCGAGATATTCATTCATGGTCAAAACAACATACAGCACATCGTATTTCGGCTCAGGCACACAGAAGACTATTACAAAATTCAATCTTCAGCAGAAATTCGTCTGGTCTGACTACAGTTCAATGCTGCAGGAAATAGATACGGAAGTCGACAACATTGTTGCAAGAATCGGCTCAGGCTGGAGCGACCTTGAAAAAGTCCTCTGGGTAAATGACTACATCTGCGATACATACCAGTACGACTACGAGTACGTAAATGATCCGGTCAATGTTAGAGACGATCTTTATTCAATGGTTCATTACAAATCGGGAACATGTCAGGGATACACCAAACTGTTCAAAGCTGTAATGGACAAACTCGGAATAGAATGCAGCTTCTCATCTTCAAGCCAGATAGCTCACGTATGGAACATAGTCAAAGTTGACGGAAACTGGTATCACATTGACGTAACATGGAACGACAACCTTTCAACAAGAGGAAGAATCCTTCTTTCAAGCGACTCAAACAGCTATACTGAGCATGCTGCCGGATATACAATTTCCGCAATAAGCGATGCGGTTCAGAAATTTGCATGTACAAGTACAAAATATGACAACTATTTCTGGAGACAGGGATTCTCGTCAGGATTCGGTTTCAGTGATTCCACTACAGCATATGCTTTTGATACAAACGGAAATTTCAGAAAATACAATCTTTCTGACGGAACATCAACCGTCCTGTTCACAAAGAACCTTTCATGGCCGTATAATCAGGACAAGACTTCATACTGGCAGGGATATTTCGGAGATGTAATATCCATGGGAAATGTGATGTTCTACACTACTCCGACAGAAGTTTATTCTTATGATGTATCTTCCGGAACATCAACAAAGGTATTCAGCACAGACAACCAGTTTTATATATATGCTTTGCTTTATGACGGAAGCAAAATTTACATGATTGACTACAACTACAACATTAATGCCAGACCATTGAATATGTCAATGTATTCAATAACGGCACCTGCGGTCGGATCAAAGTATACAGTTACTTGGAAAAACGATGACGGCACAGTACTGAAAACAGATCAGAATGTTTCATTCGGAACCACACCTTCTTATACAGGAACCACTCCGACCAAACAGGCAACTGCCGAATACACGTACACGTTCTCAGGCTGGACCCCGACAATATCCAGTGTGACGGGCGATGTTACATACACCGCAACATACACTCAGACAAAGAACAAGTACACAATCACATGGAAGAATTATGACGGTTCAACTCTGAAAACAGAACAGGTTGAATATGGCGCAACTCCTTCATTCGGACTTGTTCCTACAAGACCTTCAGATGGTGCAAACACATATACATTCACAGGCTGGACGCCGACAATAGCTGCTGTTACAGGTGACGCGACATACACTGCAGAATATTCTTCATCAAAAGTAAGTTACACTGTAACGTGGAAAAACTACGACGGAACAGTACTCAAAAACGATACAAATCTCAATTACGGAGACACCCCTACATATACAGGTTCAACTCCGACCAGAGCAAGTACAGCTGAATATACATACACTTTTACAGGCTGGACCCCGACAGTTTCCGCTGTCACAAAGAATGTTACATACACTGCAACATTCTCTCAGACTAAGAGGTCATATACCGTTACATGGAAAAACTATGACGGAACCGTTCTGAAAACCGACACAGTGGAATATGGCAAAACTCCTTCGTATACAGGAGCAACACCGACTAGGGCAAGCGACTCGAAATACAATTATACGTTCAAGGGATGGAATCCTACTGTATCCAGTGTAACAGGCGATGTCGCATATGTTGCAACATTTACACAGACCGCAATTTCAACTGAAACAACAGCAAAAGAAACTACAGCTGAGGTAACAACAAAAGAAACAACTACTGAAGTAACAACAAAAGAAACCACAACTGAAGTTACAACAGTTGAGACGACAAAAGAAACAACTACAGAGTCTGTGACAGTTGAAACAACAACCGAGACAACAACTGAAGAAACCACTGAAGAAACAACGGATTATATTGAAACCGAAACTACAGATCACACAGAAACTGAAGAGACTACAGAATATGTGACAACTGAAACAACCGGCAAAACGACAACTGAGTCCGAAGTTGCTATTTCCACTGAGCATGTAACAACAGAAACAACAGCCGGAGATAACACAACAGAAAAGGTTACAACGGAGACAACAAGTGTCGACGGAACCGAGCCTGTTATAATCGAAGCTGAGACTCAGTGGGATGCAAAAGAAGAAGCAAGGGACGATCTGACTATCAGATCAAGTGCAGAATTCAGTCTGTTCATTGAAGTAAGAGTCAATGGAAAAGTACTCGACAGACAGTATTATGACGTATACGAAGGAAGCACTGTAGTTGTAATAAAGAGATCTTATC
>CADAXH010000178.1:2797-5095 GCA_902791785.1 uncultured Ruminococcus sp.
CTCGACACACTTGCAAACGGTGAATACAACATTGAGGTTGTATCGACATCAGGAAGTGCAAAGACGAGCTTCGAAGTTGTGAATTCAGATGTTGTGACAGAAAAAGACACAGACGTTGAGACAACAGAACTTGAGACAACTGCAAAAGAAGAAACAACAACCAAAGACAAAGGCACTGAAACAACACTCGGATTCTTTGAAAATGTAATTGAAAAGATTAAATCAGGAGATGTTGTATACATAGCAATTACAGCTGCAGCCGGAATCGTTGTTCTGGGCATTATTGTCCTGATACTCAAGGCAATTTTCAAAAAGAAAAAATAAACAAAAGGCACAAAAAAACTGAGGCTCGATTGAACCTCAGTCTTTTTTTACAATCAGTTATGCTGCTTCGTTTCTTGCAACCATCTTTTTATTCTTGTTTGTTACGACAACAAGGACAACTACAACAATTGCAACAGCTACAACTGCAACAACTGTCCAGAATGTCGTATTCAAAGGATTTGTGTGCAGTATTCTTGCCCAGTAATTATCAATTATCCTGGTTGCTTCGTCTGAAAGGCTTGCGTAAACCTGGGTCTTGGCCATAACTTCATTAGATGGGTAAGCCGCCTGGTTGTTTGCCTTATTCTCATCCATGAGTTCTCTTGCAGAAGACATTGGAGTTGAGTATCCTGAAGATGAGAATATTACCGCGGAAACATCAGGTTCGCACATGAAATTGATAAACATCTCAGAAGCTTCTTTTGATTCTGAATCTTTTAGGATGCACAGAGCCCCTTCTGAAAGAACCGTGCCTTCTTTAGGGATGCTGAATCTCAAGTCCGGATTCTTTTCCGACAAAGCCAGGTAGTCACATGCGTAACATGGAAATACATTAGCTTTTTCAAGATTGTCTTGCGATACAGCACCGACATACAGCGAAACAAGAGATTTTTGTTCTTCAAGTTTCTTTGCCGCTTTGTCGAGCTCTTCGGATTTTTCGGTGTTAACAGAAAATCCTAGAAGAGTTTCAGCAATCGCAAAAGCGTCGCGGCTGTTGTCCGTCATAATGATCTTGTCTGAATAATTGCTGTTCCAGAGAACATTCCATGTGTCTGAATCTTTTTCGTCAACAGATTTTGTGTTGCAAACCAGACCGAGAACACTCCAAGCATACGGAACACTGTGAACATTATTTTTGTCATAAGCACAATCAGAGCCTTTGAAATCGTCATCCACATTATTCATATTCGGAATGTTGTCAAAGTTGAGAGAGGCGAGCCTGTCTTCCTTGACAAGTCTTGAAACGATGTAGTCAGACGGAATAATTATATCGTAATAGGTTGACTCCTTTGAAATCTGAGAATACATGTCCTCGTTTGAATCAAAAGCAGTGAGGACAACTTTAATTCCCGTCAGATCCTCAAACGCCTTGATGACATTTTGAAATTCTTCGGAATCGGGAGAAACATATCTATTCCAGCCGTACACATAAATGGTAATGTTGTCGCTATAGAATCTGGAATAGTATTTCTGATTAAATCCCGACAAATCCATTCCGATCTGTTCTTCACCTGCAGCAATGTTCAGACTGAATATACAACTGAACAGAACTGCCGCGGTGAATAATAGAATAATTAATCTTTTCAAACTTATAAAAACCTCTTAAGCCTGGTTTTTGTATTTCTGGAAATCTTTTTCGCGTCTCTTCTTGATGACAATTCTGGTCACGAGAATTCCCACGAGCGCTGCAACTATAACAATGCATATTACATAAATCGCCGTTGAGATGTTGCTTTGTAGCTTCAATTCCTCCCAAAGGTCGTTCATGAGAGCGAGAGTCTCACTCGGAAGGGAGTGGAAATACTGCATTTTTGCAACATATTCGTCGTCTTCGAAAATACCATAGAGTATATCCATTGCGTCCTCGTGGACTTCTTCTGTCATATACTCAATGTATTCTTCATTTTCTCTTACGAGCTTATTCGGAGACGCATAGCAGATGTATTCTGCATTTGCAACTGCAATGTCTTCACTGAGCATGAAGTTGATGTATTCCATTGCAAGTTCCTTGTGTTCTGCATTCTTCGGAATGCACATCACATCGACAAAGATGTTTGTGCCTTCTTCGGGATGATAGAATGCAAGATCTTCATTGTCTTCGTACATGGTGAAATAGTCACCTGCATAGTACGGAGCAATAGCTGCTGAAGAACCTTTCATTTTGTTGAACACTTCATCCATTGCGTAGCACTGAAGGATGGGTTTTTGTTCAATCAATTTTTCCAGAGCCTGTCTCCATTCGCTTTCGTCGCT
>CADAXH010000179.1 GCA_902791785.1 uncultured Ruminococcus sp.
ATTACTTTTGTTGAATGCATACTCAAAGACTTCTTCTCCGTCTTCAGCAAAATCGAATAAACTCATAATCATTCTTTTGCATTCTGTTTTGATTGCTTCGGATCCCTTATCACCCTGATCTTTGGGATTGACAACAAGCGTTTCTGTCAATTCACTTGTTGTTTCATCTCTTCTTTCGTATAATTCTCGTTTGTATTCCGGTATAGAAAAACTATAAATTGTTATGGATGAACCTAAGAGAGCCCCTATAACAAGCAAAACAAGCAAACTGTTAAAAACAGTTTTGCGTACTGTTTTATTATTCATTCTTTTGTGCAATGTCTCACATGAATAAGTTTTTTCTCCACCATCATCCATGTCACTTTGTATTTCCATCCAAGTTGCCTCGACAACTGATTTGTTTAAATACTCTTTTAAATTCTTCTTCATTACTAGCCTCACTTACTTCCGTTCAATTCTTCAGCAATAATCTTTCTGGCTTTTTGCAATCTGTAGTAAACTGTTTTTTCATCGATTCCCAGCTGGTTTGCAATTTCTTCAACATTCAAGTCATAACCATACTTCAATACCATCGGGGCTCTTAAATTGTAGTCTAAATGACTAATCAAAAAACCGACTCTTTCTGCACTTATCTTGTTGATTACAAATTCATCCAGATCAAAGGAGTCTGGATATTCTTCATCACTTTCAGATATGTAGTCGACTTTTGAATTGTTCATGCAGTTATATAATTCATTGTGAAGAATCGAAAAAACGTATGCTTTCTCATTTTTAATTTTTGCACAATCGGGAAGGTATTTCAAAAGACGGACATTACCAATTCTTTGTTGTATTTTCTGCATATGTTGTCAACGAACTTTTGACGTTCATCACTACTATTTTTACTACTCAATCTGCTCTCCTTATTACATATCATTTAATTAATCTTTCCCTAAACAGGAATTATAAATAAAAAACGCGGATAATACCAGTGATATGATTCTTTTCATGGTTAATTGCCTCTTTTTACATTATTTTTTTCGAATGCACGAAGTTCTGCAGAAACATGGCATTCTAATAGTAATGACTAAATTTTTATACTTTTTTCTAACCATTTTCGAAAAAAGATACAAATTCACATAATTATCGTAAAACATGCACAAGCCTCGTCAAGAGGTTTTGTGCATGTTTTTGTTATCTATTTTGTATATTCCATCTGTAAAATATGTAGCTTCTTCCGGATCGTGAGTGACCATTATTACAATCTTGCCTTTCAGAAACTCTTTGAGATATTCCATTACATCTCCTCTTGTCTTTTCATCCAGCCCCCTGAATGGTTCATCAAGCAAGTATATTTCTCTGTCTGATGCCACTGCTCTTGCAATTGAAACTCTTTGTGCCATTCCTGTGGACAGTTTTTTAGGCTTTGTCTTATATTCATCAGATAATCCAAGCTTAGCCAGAATTGTTTTTGCAGTCGTTTCGCTCATCTTTTTATCCCCATGCATTACACAAGTAACATTATCCAGTACACTCGATGAGGGAAAAAGATTTGGATCTGCAAAAACAACTGCTACAGAACCGTCCACATTTACCAAACCGGAGTCAGGCTTTTCAAGCCCTGAAATGAGCCTCAACAGTGTGGTCTTTCCAGTTCCCGATTCGCCCATTATGGCAACAATCCCGGATTCAATGACAAATGAAATATCTTCAAATATGGCTTTGTCTCCGTAAGACTTATATATGCTTTTCAATTCAATCCTAGCCATTTGCCCATCTGCCCCCTATTTTGGATATAAGACCAATCAATAGTTTTTCTATTACAAAACTCAAAATGATGACAACAATTGTCCAGGCAAATAAATCATTTGATTCAATATACACTTTTGCATCGTACAGCATTGAACCAATTGACATTGCAGGAACACAAATAACTTCTGCTGCCACCCCTGCCTTCCATGCAATTCCAAGTGCAGATTTACATCCGGCAACAAAGAACGGAACAATCGACGGAATCCAGAGCATTCTTGCTTTTTTTCCACGGCTTAAGTTATATATTTTAGCTGTCTCAACAAGATTGGTCGGAAGGTTATCAAATCCATTGCGCACATTTTCATATATTATCGGAACAACAATCAGAATTGATGCGAGTACCGGTATTATTCCTTTTACAAATATGAACAAAAGCAGGATTATTATCGAAGCAACCGGAGTTGATTTGATCACGGATACTGCGGGAGAAATGATGGCATCAAGAACAAAAGACAATTTGCTTAAAACAGCCAGGATTACACCGACTGCGATTCCTGACAGAAGCCCTGCAAATATTCGGGCAATTGAATTCAGACAGGTTAAATAGAAATCACCTGTTATCAGCAATTCGCCAAGTCTTGAGGCAACAGATACAGGAGAAGGCAGAATAACTGCCTTCCCCACCAAAAGACTCAATAATTCCCAGACTAGTACCCAGAAAACAATAGCGATTATTGTTTTGACAATCTTATTTTTCCTCAACATTCACTACAGCGAAGAAATCTTCCGAGGGCATCTTCCCGCCTATTGATTTGGGATTTGCCTCGAATAAAACACTCAGCATTCCTTTCATGTATTTAACGCCATTTTCTCCGTTGACACAAACAATGTTGCAGTTTGGAATTGCGTTAAGTGCAACTTTGTCACTTGGAACTATGCCATACTTGGCTACTGTTTTTGATGCCTCTTCAACATTGTTGTTTACGTAGTTTACGGATTCACGGTAATCAAACAAGAATTTTCCAACTGCCAGCGGATTCTCCTTGAGCAGTTTTGTTTTTACTACAACTACTCCCTGTACCAGAGGAGTAGAACTGATTTTGTCCCATTCCTGTGTCATATTCAATGCAACTCTGTAATTTCCTGTTTTGGATGCAAGTTTTGTGCTTGTTACAAACGGCTCAGGAATGATGGCAACATCTATTGTACCTGCAGCAAGTTTTGAAGATATTTCAGAAGTGTCTGCCACAAATTCAAGTTTAAGATCTTTTTCGGGATCAATACTATTGGATTTCAATACATAGTTGATTATGTATTCCGGTGTTGCGCCCTGTCCTGTTGTATAAATGGTTTTACCTTTCAAGTCCTCAAGGCTGTTTATACTGTTTCCATTTTCAACAACATACAGTACTCCAAGTGTATTGACTGCCAGAAAGCTGTATTCAGCTCCCTTGTTTTTTACAACTGAAGCGAGGTTTACCGGCATGGCAATTATGTCATAGGTTCCCGCAATTGCTGCTGCAGATACTTCACTTGTGTCTGAAGTCAGTGTAATTGAATAGTCATTATGTGTTTTTCCGTTTTCGGATTTTTCCCACAAACCCGAAAGACCGATTCCTGTCGGACCTTTCAGTGCAAGAACTGTGAGTTTTGTTTTTTCTTCATCTTTTTTCTGTGTGTTGCATCCTGTCAGCAAGACCATCGAAAATGCGCATATTACCAGGATGATGGCAATAAAGCTTTGCTGCAACTATGATGAGTTCATCTTCCTTCTGGTTCGACAGGTATTTGACCAAAGCACTTTCAGTCGTGGGAGTCGTGAAAGTCGTTATTTTTCTGTTCAGAAACCTAATTTTTTCAGTCAGAAAAGTAATGTAGGATATGTTCAAATCCTTGTCGCCCAGCAGATAATCTGTCATTCTCTCTTCTGCTATGAACAGTATTTCAGACTTCGTCTTGGAAACAACTCTGCTCACACATTCGCTCTCTTTGTTGAACAGCGAAGTGACCCCGATAATACTGCCTTCTTTAAGAGTGTTGAGAACAACTTTGCCGCAGCTGTTTTTTTCTTCTGCCACTATCGTCCCTGACAGAATGACTCCTATTTTCCCGAAGTAATCTTTACAGTCAGAAACAATTTGTCCGCGTGAAAAAACCACTGTACTCTCTTCTGCAATTCTGTTAATCGTTTTGTTTTCCGCTCTGCAGAATACTTCAGAACGTGAAAGCAATTCAATAATCTGCTCTTTTGTCATACTAACTCCAATGTGTCCCATTTGGGACACATATATTCTATCACAAGGTTTCAGGAAATTCAACTGTCATTGTTTCAAAATTGCTACATGAATATTCAATGTGTTGTACTTTCTAATTAATTGTTCTATAATATATCGGAATTTGAATAAAAATGAAGGTGGTAAAAATATGGAACGAACATGGGTAAAAGACATTTATACTGACATGACATCGTTTGATGGAAAAGATATAAAGGTGTGCGGATGGGTCAGATCTGTCCGTGCAAGCAATGCATTTGGTTTTATCGTACTGAATGACGGAAGCTGTTTCGGAAACATTCAGGTTGTCTTTGAAGCAGACAAGCTGTCCAACTATACAGACATTTCAAAACAGAACGTCGGAGCCGCTCTGAACGTTGAGGGAAAACTCGTCTTGACTCCTGATGCTCCACAGCCTTTTGAGATTCATGCATCGACAGTTGAAGTTGAAGGAACATCGACACCGGACTTCCCGATTCAGAAAAAACGCCACACAGCCGAATTTCTGAGAACAATTCCTCATCTCAGAGCACGCGCAAACATTTACAACGCTGCTTTCAGGGTCAGATCCGTTGCTGCATACGCAATTCACAAATTCTTCCAGGAAAGAGGATTTGTCTATGCACAGACACCTCTTATTACAGTATCTGACTGCGAAGGTGCAGGTGAAATGTTCAGAGTAACATCACTCGATCTTGACAATCCGCCAAGAACTGAAGACGGAAAAATAGATTTCTCACAGGACTTTTTCGGCAAAGACTCCACCACTATCTCTTTTTGGTATTTCAGAATCATAATAATTAGTATATACAATACCATTATATAC
>CADAXH010000180.1 GCA_902791785.1 uncultured Ruminococcus sp.
GTTGATGTTGTGTCTGTGGATGAGGTTGTAATAGTCGCTTACAACTCCTATCGGGCATACAACATCCACATTTGCTCCGAGTTCTTCCATCAGTTCGCGCTTAATTGCTGATTCAAGGTCTTCTCCGGGTTCAACTCCGCCGCCTGATGTTTCAATGAGTGTTGCTTTTCCGAATGCGTCGTCTCTCTGAGCACGTACAAAATAGAAGAAGCCATCGTCATCGAAAACTATTGCACGGGCAATGATTCTGTCGTGATCCGTGTGTGTGAAGGGCCATTCTTTGTCTTCGAGATTAATTGTTAATACAGTTTTGTTATCCACGGCATGTTCCTTTGCTCTTTCCTGTGTCAACTCTGCATATTATCTTACTGCTCGTCTTTTTTGTCAAAATCCAGTGTAAGTTCGTAATCTCCGAGATGAGGCATTCTGAAACCGTTTTTCTTGTATTCCTCATAGTTGAAAGCTTCGAGCTCGTCTATGGCGAGCTTATGGAACTCGTAGAAATTGTGCCACCATTCCCAGCCTGAGCCAAGGGAATTGGAAAGGTATGAATCTGCTATGTCGCAGGCTGTCTGAGGAGCTACATAGAATGCTCCCATGGCGAGAACATTCACTCCGTTGCCTGTTATAGCCCTTGTAGCTGCCGGAAGACTCTCAACGACGCCCGCATGAACATGAGGGCATTTGCTTGCAGCTATATGTATTCCCATTCCCGTGCCGCAGAAGAGAAGTGCCCGTTCGAAAATGCCTTCGGAAATCTGTGCACCGACCCGAAGTCCTACACGGTGAAACATGTTTTCCGTATCATTCGGGTCACTGTCTTTTGTGACGCCCAGGTCGGTTATTTTCCATCCTTTTTTCTTAAGGTGCTCAACCACAACTTCTTTGAGCGGGTATCCTGCAAAATCTGCACCTACAACAAGGTATTTGTCTTTGATTGTTTTCATATGCCCTCCAAAAAAATAAGTGTTTATACTGAAAACAATATGACACAAAAAAACAAAAATGTCAATAACAAAAAGACCATTGTTATGTATCAGGCAAGTAAGAAAAAACGCGGATAGTACTACAGGCATGGTATGGACACTTTTTCTTTGTTTTGGCTCATTTCACGGTTTGTTTTGCCATATGATCACGCATGAAAAGCCCGTAAACGCTCAGAATTGCGGGACAAGAGACAAAAGTAACAATTATGTTGTGGTGCTGTACTGCCTAGAATGGTTCAACACGATTCATCAAAAAATCAAGCAAGTTACAATTAAAAATCCCATCCTCGTCATAAAAACTTGTCGGGATATCCCGCCTGATAACGATTTTCTTAAAAAAGTCCCCTGTAAGCCTCAGCGAATCAAGTTCCGCATCCGCCTTTTCTTGTTCATCCATTCTCAAAGCGGATTGAATATAGATCTTTTTGTCAGAATAATTGACGACAAAATCTATCTCTTTCAGTTTTTTTTCGCTACCTCTTCTATCTTCCACAACACCGACATCCACGGAATAACCGCGCCTTATCAGTTCGTTATAAATGACATTTTCCATCATGTGTCCGGGTTCGATCTGCCGATAGTTCAAGCGGATGTTGCGAAGGCCGATGTCCGTGTAATAATACTTATTCGGGTAGTCAAAAAACTTTTTCCCCTTCACGTCATATCTCTTTGCTTCGGAAATAAGGAAAGCGTCCATCGTATGCTTCAAATATTTGGTGACCGTGTCATCGGTTATTTTCGTTGTCAACTTTGTGTTAAGCGCCCCGGTTATTTTGCTCGCATTTGTCAATGACCCGATTTGTGAGGCCAGATAATCAAGCATGTTTTCCAGTACATCTTCCCTTTGAATTTTCGCGTGCTCCACCAGGTCTTTGATATATATCTCATCATACAGGTTTTTCAAATATGCTCGTTTTCGTTCAGGTGTAGGCTCGTTTACAAGTCCCGGCATCCCACCATAAAGCATGTATTCATCAAGTGCTTCACTCGCCACGCCTCCTCGGTAAGCATAAAACTCCTCAAAAGACAAGGGATAAACTTTTATCTGACTGGATCTACCCCTGAACTCCGTGGCAATGTCACTGGATAACATTTTTGAATTGCTTCCCGTAACATAGCAATCGAGGTTAGGATATGCCTTCAATTCATTGAGCATATCATATATCGTGACCTCTATGTTGCCGCTTTCTTTATCAACCACCTTTGTTGTGAATTGCACCTCATCAATAAAAAGATAATATTTCGTGCTTTTATCCTCGGTGACGATCTTTTCAACATACTCACACAAAGTGATTGGATTTCTATACCTGTAGAATTTTCTCTTATCCAGTTCGATTTCTATGATTTGTTTTTCATCCACGCCCGTAGAAACCAAGTATTCTTTGAATAGCGTGAAAAGAAGAGTGGACTTACCGCACCTTCTGATCCCGGTAATAACTTTAATTCTTCCATCCCACATCCTATCGATGATTTGGTTAAGAAAAAAATCTCTTTTAATCATAAAAAGCCTCCACAATCGGAATTTAAGACATTTCTGCCGTAAGTTTCGACTGCATTATACCCCTGCCAATATAAAAAATCAAGTAATATTGCCCCAAAATTGTTCTATTGTTTTTCCATTTCTGCCGTAAGTTTCAGCCTGCAACAGTCCTTACGAGACAGTGTCATCTATTGAATACTCATATATTTCACATTGTCAACATAATGATGTCTTGAACCACTCATGTTTCTGAAGTCACGAGCTTCGTGAATGGCTGAATTGCATTCGGAAACTGACACAAAAAAACAAAAAAGTTAATAAC
>CADAXH010000181.1 GCA_902791785.1 uncultured Ruminococcus sp.
TCCTTCTTTTTTTGATATTCTCATAAAGTTTAAGCATATCAAACCTCCTTCCGCCTTGATTTTAACACACAAAAGGTCAATAAACAAACAAAATTGATAAAATACTTGACAACGGTTTAATTTTATTGTACCTTTGTATTGTTCAATTTGATTGAACACAAAATCTTGTGGAAAGGAGGCAAGCAGATGGCAGATATTGAAGCATTGAAAGACAAAATCAAGGATAGCGGCATGAAGATGACCTCTATTGCAGAAAAATCAGGGATTGTCAGGGAAACCCTTTACAACAGACTGTCTGGTATTGGTGATTTCACCGCAACAGAGATCGTTGGATTGACGGACACCTTGAGACTTTCAAAGGCTGAAAGGGAGCAAATTTTTTTCAATAAGGGTTTAACCACATTAAACGAGAAAGGAGGAACATGAACCGCTCAAACATTATCCGTGAAGCCTTCAAACGAGCCGGCATCAAGTCCGATCTGGCGATCAGTAACGAGCTGGGAATGGAATACAAGCGGCTACACTGCCGGAGACTGAACGATGTCGGGAGCATCACTCTGGCGGAGTTGTGGCTGATGCAACGGCACGGAGCTTTTACGGATGAGGATTTGTTGGAAATTGTGAAGGAAGGAGGAAAAGAGTGAGAGATCGGAAATACTGGGCGCTGCTTGTTGGGGTGCTGATGGGGCTGATAATCGGAAGGCTGACCATACCGGAAACAGTTTGGGGTGCGGAGCTTCAACCAGAGATCAAACCCGTCAATATCACCGCATACTATTCAGAAAATCCTACGGGATGCCGCGGCGATCGGATGAGAGAAGGCATAGCTGCGGCAAAGCAGGAATGGTACGGGAAGGCGCTTGTGATTTATCTGAACGACAACGGAAAGCCAGGAGAAGTAATCGGTGTGTTTGAAATACTGGACACAGGGTACGGCAAGGACACCGGCAAAGGTGAAAGTCGGATCAAGAAGGGAAGGCATCTGGGAACTATCGAGACCGGCGAAACAATAGACATCTACCGCTTAAATTATGAGCGGTGCAAAGAAATTATGGTACTAACCGGTGGAAAGGCATTCTATCAGTTGATAGATGCGCAAGGGTAAATAAAATCTTTAAGAATGCAAATAAATAGGAGGAAAGGAAATCATGAGAGACACAGGAAAGATCACAATAACAATGGCAGAGTACAAGAGGTTGATTTATGCGGACACTCTGCTTGAGGTCATCACCAACAGGGCAAAGACAGAGTCGTATTTCAACAAGGACGATATCAGGGCAATGTTGGGGATAATTGAGAAGGAGGACGAGGAATGAGCGAGGTTAATTGGAAGGATCTGGAGGAAGAACACGCAAGACTGCTTTTGTTCAGAGACAACATCGAAAATCTGTATCACGACACGATCAGCAACCATGAAAGTACCATCAGCATTCATGCGATCGGGGATCTGCTGTTGAAGGCCGGAGAAGTGAAGGAGATTGAGATCATATGACACCAAAGGAAAAAATCATTAATGAGCTGAAAAAGACCGAAAGAGACGGCATTGACAACCTCATCACCGCAATGGAAGAAGGCAAATTCTTCACGGCACCATGCTCCGGGTCCTTCCACCTGGCAGAGCCGGAAGGGTTGGCAAAGCATTCTCTGAATGTTTTGGAATATGCCAGAAAACTCAATGAAGCATGGGGAAGGCTTGTCGCTGATGACAGTCTGGTCATTGTCAGCCTGCTACACGATCTGGGGAAGATGGGGGCATTCAACAAGCCGAATTATGTTGAAAATGTGCTCAAGAGCGGAAAGGCAGCGGCTAAACCGTACAAGACGAACCCTGACTTGCTCTATGTCCCGCATGAGATCAGAAGCATTGTCGAGGCTGAAAGATGGATTCATCTGTCAGAAGATGAGGAGTTCGCCATCCTGTACCACAACGGTATGTATTCAGAGCTGAAATACGCATATAGCGGCAAGGAAACAATTCTGTCATTGATCCTGCACTTTGCGGATATGTGGTGCTCAAGGGTGATCGAGATCGAAGACGAAGGAAAGGAGGAAAAAGAATGATCGGTGAAATTTGGAAAGAGCCAGGAAAGACCGGCAGGGTGTTTGTGGTTTATCCGCAGAAGGTCAAGGAAGAGGATGCCATAAAGGAAACCGCAACGGAGAAGCATATCAAAAAATCGGATCTGCAGGCCGTGACTGGATGGACCTACAAGGGCGAGCTGTACATCTGCAAGGATGCTCCGGCAAAGAAGGCGGTAAAGAAAACGGTTGTTATTAGAAAGGGGTGAGAATATGGGACTTCCTATATTAGTGTTGGGAGAGACAGGATCGGGCAAGACTTACAGTATCAAAAACTTCAGTACGGATGAGGTCGGGATCTTTTCAGTCGAAAAGCCGTATCTGCCATTCAAGAAGGACTTCAAGGTGGCAAAACATGCAACCTATGAAACCATCATGAACTGCTTCAGAAATGAACCAAAACTGAAAACATACATCATTGACGATTCACAGTATCTGCTGGTCAATGAAATGTTTGATAAGGCAAAAGATGTGGGATATGGCAAATTCACAGACATAGCGCTGCACTTCAGAAATCTGATCCACTTTATAAACCATCAGCTGCCGGATGATGTGATCGTGTACTTCCTGCACCATACCGAAACCGACAGCAATACTGGAAAGATAAAGGCAAAGACTGTCGGCAAGATGCTCGATAATCAGTTGACCGTGGAGGGTTGCTTCAATATCGTGCTTCTTTGTTCGGTAGAGGGTACTGAACATT
>CADAXH010000182.1:0-2636 GCA_902791785.1 uncultured Ruminococcus sp.
TTTCAGATATCACCTGATTGAAAACGGTTATGTAAAGCCCGGCAAAAAGGATGTAAAAAACATCAGCAGCGTTCTTGACGTGGATTATGCTCCTTATCTTGAAGGAGAACTCTCCTACCCCGGCGAAAAGCCCGACGTCAGGAAGAAATTCCTGAAAGTATTCGACGTCATAGGGTCAAAAGCATTCAAAATAACGATGCTGTCCTTATGCGCATTATTCATTGTTCTGCTCATAGTTTCACAGATTATATACGGCAATCTTACAAACAACAAGAAATCACTGTATTCGGAGAATTACAAGGCTTTCTACAACGCTCTTGTCGAAAACGGGAAAATCACCATTTCGCTGACGGGTTCAATTCAAAGACCTGCAATTATGGAAATAACGGACGACAAGTACGTGTACATTAAGGGAGAGTATGACGAAAACAGCCTGGGAAGCGCAGAATTCGGAACTGTCTACTGGACTGATGACTACAGGTGCATCATCGACGTCAACTCCACGGGTTCCGGATCAATCACCTATTTCGTCCAGGTTTATGATTATGCGACAAACAAGGATTATGCCTTTGTATACAGCGAAGAAACAGGCCTCGTTGAGGACGGAACACTGACGGGAATTGCAAAGAAGTACGAGAGCGACATAAAAAAGTACGCCGACGAATTTCTCCCTGATCACGACGCCCTCATAAAAGACAAGCTGTCTCTTGACATCACGGCGATAAGCCTGCTTGATGAGATAAATCAGAAAAGCCACAATGAAGAACTGAACATAACACTGTCTGAGCTGGGGTTCCTCGCTTCTCTCATATTCGCGCTGGTGACGCTGTTCGGATTCATTTATGCTGTTGTTTACGGAACAAAGAACGGAGTCGAAAGAGTATTCAGCCACGGCCTGATAGTTTACAATGCGGGTTCAAAGAAGCCCAAAAAAGATATCCGCTTCTTCCCTTTCATTCCGGAAACCGTATATGAGATTATAGGAATTATACTGGTTGCGATTGCAAGCCTGAGGTTCCAGCTGTATCTCGTGCTCGCATTCTATCCTACGGGAGCAGGAATGGGAGTTGCAGATATAAAGTCCATGTACCAGTACTTCATGCTTTTCTTCTATGCCGGAATGTTCCTTCTGTACTTCATAGATTTCGATCTGTATCTTGACGACAAGAGAGTCATACGCAACATCGCAGCATACGGGTTCATATTCGTAGTCGTATATTTCCTGGAGCTTTTCCTGCTCAGGAGCATAAACGAAGAATCACTGCTGTTCACCGTAATCGAGCAGAGGCTGCCGAACATGTTCGGGACAATCACGATGTACTTTGTCATAATGTATCTTTTGTACTTCACTCCGAAGTTCATAAATACGAAGAAAAAGAAGATTGTATTCAGATCGCTTTCAATAATTCCGGTCCTCGTCATTTTCGGAACATACCTCATATTCAACGGAGCAAACACAACTTTCGACTGGAATCTTCCTGACTGGGCGCTCTACCTGTTCGCATCAGAGAGAGTTCCGTTTTCACTGCTCTGCGTGTCGTATCTTTACGGACTGTATTTCCTCAGGCTGTTTTTCAAGAAGAAGTACGGCGACGAGATGGCGGCAAACTACTTCAACGGCAACAGATTCCTGTTTCTTAAAAACACCCTCATCTGCCTGATTGTACTTGCAATCTCCCTTTTTGACTACTTCGTGTCAAGAAACGGCAGTGCAAAGTCCTGGGGATTCGGATACACATATTATTCAGTTCTCCTGATACCGATACTGTTGTTCTATCATCCGCACAAAGGCCCAAGGAACAGAATCGTGGACTACATCACACTCGCACTGTATTTCCTTGCATTCACCGGAGTGCTCGTATTCTTCCTTGGAGGTAGTGTACTATGACGAAGAAGAAACTAATGTCGGTATTCCTGGCCGTTATCATACTGGTTCTTCCACTCTCCTCCTGCGCAAACAAGGAAACATGGTTTGAGTTCAGATACCAGTCAAAATCCGGCGACTATACGAGTGAGATGTATTACGACGACTCTCTCTTCGACAAACCTTCATATGTTTATGACCCAAGCCTGGCAACCGCTTCCCTTTCTTTTGCAATGGCATCGTTCGCAGCGGTTGCAGAGTCCTACCCGACAAAGAGCAAACATGCAATTGACCTGCTTGAAAGACTCGGCTATTCAGATGCTGATGCAAATATCTATTACGAGCAGAAACCCGGAACCGACACTGTAGGATGTGTATTTGCACACAAGAAAATAGGCAATATTCAGATGATAGCATGCGGAATCCGCGGTTCAAACTATGAGTCCGAATGGGCATCCAATATGACCGTCGGAACAAATGAGCACTATCACCAGGGTTTCTTTGAAGGAAGCGAATTATTCCTGACAAGTCTTAAGGACTATATAACCGACAACGGCATAAGCGGCAATATAGGGCTTTGGATAGTCGGATATTCAAGGGCGGGAGCAATCTGCAATCTCGCATCCGGAAGACTCGACGAAGCTCTGAATAACGGCAAATGCTCAGCTTTCCTGGGCGATGACGTAACACTTTCAAAGGACAAACTGTACGCATATTGTTTTGAAGCGCCTAAAGGCGTGAAATATGACGAGTCCTTATATCCGAAGTCTGA